>CBFDAW010000493.1:0-3342 GCA_965602865.1 uncultured Thermoplasmata archaeon | reverse complement strand
GGACATAGGCTTATAGCCAAATCCTTTCCCTAAAGATTGCATAAAATGTCAGCATTGGTTCTTCGGTTTCATGATCCGTACCATTAATAGATAAAAATACTGAATTAGTTCTATAAATCAAATACTTAGATAACTCAATATCGATAACTTTGGGTCTAATATTATATATCAACAATGAATCATTTGAATAAAACCATTGACTATAATCACCATCAGAGTCATTGAATCTCACTCTAAAATCATAATAACCAAAGGATGCATTAAAAAGTATGGTGAAATTATTTTTCCATCTATTATTAATAAATTTAGGAATATTCAAATATGTAGTATTCCATAATTGTTCGCTGAGGTCTCTATATTCTAATTCGATCGTTAGATTTTCCTCGGATTCTTCCACATCGGTACCATTTATCCAAATCGAAATCTTATCGCCTAATATTGTTTTATCATTTGATAAATATAAATTCTCCACTTTCGGAATATTATTTAGCACCGTAAATGAATCATTTAAGTAAAACCAAGATGTAAATAACATTTCTGTATCGTTGAACATAACTCTGAAATCATACAAACCTAGTACTGTATTCTTAGCTAGTATGAAACTTACTTCCCAGCGTGCATTATTATACTGCGTGTTTGAAAAACAAGTACTGTTCCAAACATGCTTGTTTGGATCGCGATACTCAAAATACGGTGTTAAATTCTTCTCTAGATCATCAGTGTCTGTGGCATTTGAGTATAAATGAATTGTATTATTCCTAAATACTGTTGCTTTCGAAATTTTAAGGTCCAATACTGCTGGTATGCTGATATTTAATTTTGGATTTAACTTGAACACAAAGGTATCTCCCCACCACGATCCACCACCATTATATGAGGTATCGAATGCTTCTGGAGTGATTGGGAAATCAGATGAGCTTGTGACACCGGTCACATATATGTTGTCGCCTGAATCGATTTCAATACCAACACCTTGATCATTACCAGTTCCACCTATAAATGATGAATACAAAAGTGATGATCCTGTTGAATTCAACTTTAATACAAAGACATCTCGGTTACCATTATATATATTATCATAAGCATTTGTCGTATTTGGGAAATCAGGTGAATTCGTACCACTTGTCACATAAACATTATTGCTAGAATCGATTTCAATACCTGCTGTACCATCCCAATCACTACCCCCAATAAATGTTGAAAATAAAAGTGCTGACCCTGTAGGATTTAACTTTAACACGAAACCATCACAACTGCCATTGAATACTGTATCAAAAGCACCGGTCGTATTCGGGAAATCCGGTGATTTAGTTACACCTGTTATATAAATATTGCAAATCGGATCAATTGCAATGTCAAGACCGAATTCATAATCACTTCCGCCAATAAATGTGGAATAACTTAATGATGATCCCACTGAGTTTAACTTGAACACAAACACATCACCCAATCCGCCATTATATATTGTATCAAATGCCCCAGTTGTATTTGGAAAATTATATGAATGAGTTTCTCCCACTACATAGGCATTATTAGAAGAATCAATAACAATATGAAAACTTCTTTCCTGATCAATTCCACCTATAAAAGATGAATATATAAGTGAAGAACCTGTTGAATTTAATTTGAAAACAAAAACATCTTCTCCACCATTAAATATTTTATCATAAGCATTAGTTGTATTTGGAAAATTATTAGACCAGGTTGAGCCGGTTATATAAGTATTTTTATTATTATCTATTGCAATTCCCATACCTGAATCATCATTAATTCCGCCAATAAATGTTGAATAAATAAGTGATGTGCCTGTTGAGTTTAATTTAATCACAAAACAATCGTAATCACCGTTTAGGATAGTATCATATGTGTTACTAGTTATTGGAAAATTAGATGAATCTGTGTACCCAGTAATGTATGTATTTCCATTGTTATCAATTTCAATGTCTCGACCGTTATCATTATTACTTCCACCAATGTATGTCGAATAAACTAGAGCTGATCCCGTTGGGTTTAACTTGAGCACGAATACATCTCGATTGCCATTAAATCCGGTATCGAATATACCCGTTGTATTTGGGAAATCATCCGATTCCGTCCAGCCGGCAATATACGTATGACCTTTCACATCAAGTTCGATATTATAACCCAAGTCATCATTATTTCCACCAATAAATGTAGAATATAAAAGTGGATCAATAATCAAACATCTATTTCTATCATATCCACCAATTAGTTCAAATCCATAAGTCATGGGAAATAATATTTTAAATTCTCCTTCTATCTTGATCTTTTTGTTATCTGCTTCTTGATAGATAAAAACCTTAGAATCCACAATTTCTTTTAATTGAGTTTGGATTCGGAGATTTCCAGAAGTATCAATATATAAACCCTGTGCACCTTCATATTCTAATTTAATATCATCAGGTTCACCCCCAGGGTGCACAATAAAATCGTACTTTAAGCCTCTAGTTGTGGTATAATATCTGAGATCAATATTATCATAAAGATTTTCATAAATGATTTCTTGAAAATTTGGCACATCCGCGCACCATTTAGATGAGACATTTCCATAAAAGAAATTGCTTCGATGAGTTAATAATCCGCACCCTTCTGGGATAATTCGATTAGCACCCTCGAAGTTCAATTTAAGTACAACACTTCTATACTTCGGTGGCTCTGGTGGCTCCAACCTAGCCGGCGGATCAAACGGGAATTTTGACTCTCGACTATCGATCGATATCTCTTCTCTTATTTCAAACATAACACCATCATCCAAGAACCACACACCCTTGCCTTGGATGTAATACCTAACCAAGTCATTGCTGACTTGCCCGCGGTTCTCGGTGAAAAAACCGTCGAGGTTGTTTAGGTTTTGTAAGATATGTTGTTTTTCTATTTGGTTAATAATAGATTCATTAATAATATCATTTGAGGTCGTAACTGAATCATTTTTAACAATCGATTTTGAAGGTATTACATTTATTATTGGTAATATAAGAATACAAACCGAAAGTATAGTTAGATATTTTCGCAAATCTTTATTACCCCCTATTTGACCACCTGAATAATTGAATATATTTCAATAAGATTTTAAACACGTTAAGAATATTTAATTTTATTGGCTCTCTGATTATATTTGTAGAGTACGAATATTTTTTCGTTTTTGGGATTTTCTTGGAGTTTGGCATATTTTTGGATTTGGGGTTGGTGTTTTCTTTTACAAATCAGCACCCGAGCCTATCTCAGTAAAAATAATTTAGCACCCGCTCCCGAATTTAACTCAATCTAAGAGATTACTCCATTATCCTCGGGTTCGGGTTCCACGGAATTAGGCTCTACTTA
>CBFDAW010000492.1:0-3352 GCA_965602865.1 uncultured Thermoplasmata archaeon | reverse complement strand
ATGGGAATACCCAGTAATTCAAATATCTCTCTTGCTTCGTTCAATGTTAAAAGTCGCCTACCATCCGCTCTTACCTTCTGGAAAATCGCATCACATTTGGCGTGAGAGTGAGGATCACCGGGTTTTGGTGAACTTTTTAATAAATCTTTACGCCGCTCTTCTCTATCCAATATCTTACGACGCTGTACCAGTGCATTCATAGCTATTACTGCGCGCTCGGGGAATTCTATTACTGGCACGCCTGCAGATTCAAGATAATCTTCGGATTTTGCACCGATTATACCCACGAATGATGCGATGATGGGTTTTTCTGTGTTAGCCGCCACCTCTGCCACTCTGTGTGCAACAATTAGAGGATCCGCTAATGCGGTTGGAGCAAGAATCAGTATAACTCCATCAATCTCTGGGGCTTGTAATAGAATATTCAGAGAATTAATATATCTTTCAATATCGGCATCACCAATAATATCCACGGGGTTACCTTGGCTCCAACTAGGTGGACAGATCGCGTCCAGCTTCGTTTTTGTATCTTGGCTAAGTTCTGCTAATGGCAAGCCAACCTCATTTGCGGTATCCGATGAAATGACCCCAGGACCACCAGCATTAGTTAGAATTGCGATCCTATCACCACTAGGTACAGGTTGGTATGCAAGAGCGCGGGCGGCGTCAAATAAGCCAAACATCGTGGGAACTCGGATGAGCCCCGCTTGGCGAAACGCCGCTTCGTAGGCCCAGTCGGCACCCGCAAGTGCACCGGTATGTGACGAAGCTGCTTTCTTACCAGCTTCAGTTTTACCTACCTTCAAAATTACGACCGGTGTTTTTTTTGCAGTTTCTTTCACAACCTCATAAAACCTGCGACCATTATGAAGTGATTCCATATATATGGCGGTAACTTTAGTTGAGGGGTCTGCATCAAAATATTCTATTAAATCAGTATCTTCAATATCAGCCTTATTACCGGTGCTAACAAAATTTGAAAAACCTATATGCTCTTGCTCGGCGTAAGCAATTATTGAGGTAACGAGAGCGCCACTTTGTGAGATCATAGCAACTGGACCTTGCGAGGGCATTGCTTGGGCAAAGGATGCATTGAGATTTTCAAAAGTTGAAAAGATTCCGAGACAATTTGGCCCAATGAATCTAATGTTTTGTCCTTTTGCTATCTCGATGATCTGTTTTTCTCTCTTTTTCCCCTCCTCGCCGTGCTCTGCAAAGCCCGCAGTAATGATTATAACGTTCTTACAACCCTTTTGACCGCATTCCTGGAGTACTTGTGGTATCGCTTTACCAGGGATAATTAGTATGGTCATATCAACCGATCCGGGTACATTCAATATACTTTTGTAAGCCTTAAGTCCTTGAACCTCGGCGTATTTTAAACTAATTGGGTAGATGTTTCCCTGGAAACCATTAGATCTATCCTTACCCGGCTCGCTATAGAGAATATTATATAAGACCGTATGACCAATATTTTGCGGATTTTCTGAAGCACCAACGACTGCAATTGATTTCGGGTGAAAAAATTTTGCCATATCTGACACATTTGAACCTCCGAATGTGATGTAATATAGTTAAATTGTAGTTTAGTTTAATCAATAATAATAAAAAGTTTAAAATCTATTTTAAACCTTCTTTTCCATATCCACATACTCCACCAGTACCACCGCCTCACCCTCAACCACTAACTCACCGTTCTGGTTATAGCAATTAGTGGTTAAAGTTACGATTGGCTTACTCTCATGTATTTTTATGACCTCGGCTACTGCGGTAACGGTGTCACCGATGAAAACCGGTTTTTTGAAATCAATTTTCTGACCCAGATATATCGTCCCCGGTCCAGGTAACCTTGTACCGAGCACTGTGGAGATCAAGCCCGTCACCATCATACCATGTGCGATCCTTTTCTTGAATCTACCCTTAGCCGAGTATATATCATCAAAATGATACGGATTGGTATCGCCAGTAGCGCCCGCAAAAAGAGAGATATCGCCATCGGTGATGGTCTTTCTAAAAGTTGCTTTATCACCGATTTCAAGCAGTTCCCAGTGTTGAGGGTAGTCCAGCGCTGAGCGCGATTTGTCCGGCATTCGAATTACTCGCTTATTATCTATCACTTCCACTTTTGTCAATTCAACCGTCCTCCCTAAATTTATTGAACATCCATTTTAAATTTTGAAAATCTTTTCTACTAATTGACTCCTGGGTCTTAACCATTCCACCACCCGCGGCCAAAGGTTCTGATGTGACTTTGAGCTTACAGATAATCCTATATGTCCAGTAGGCATGATCAACTCCTTTTTATCAGAACTGCCAACATAGTCAAGAAACGGTTTGGAGGCGGTGGGGGGAACCAAATCATCAAAATTACCAATAATATTTAAAACTGGCATGGTGATTTGCTTCAAATTAACAGTTTTACCATCTAATTTCCATTTATTTTGAACTAATAGATTTTGCTGGTACCCTTTTTTCAAAAACTCACGAAATGTTTCACCAGCTAGTGGAATACCATCGTTAATCCATTTCTCCATCCGTAAGAACATGCGCACGAAAGCGTCATTATCTACATTCTCCAGGAATTTAATGTATTTTGAATATAAATTACCAATAGGATCGAGAAGTAAATAGCCGCCATTTAAGAATTCCGGAGGCACATTACCAAATGCATCAACCATACGATCAACATCGAAATATTCGGGTCTTGCCCAAACATGCAGAAGACTCTCATCTGTGTCGAAATAGATCGGTGCGGCCATGGCCATAAAGTTTTTGACTTTATCCGGATGAAGAGCGGTATACATTGCCGATAATGTGCCGCCCATACAATAGCCCAGAATTGTGAGCTGATCTATTCCCTTATCTTCAAGAATAAAACCGACAATTTTATCTATAAAATTATTTACATAATCGTCAACCGTTAAGATATGGTCCTTTTCCCGTGGTTCACCCCAGTCTATTAGGTAAACATCAAAACCGTTCTGCAATAAGAATTTGACCACACTGCGGTCGGGCTGAAGGTCTAAAATATACGGTTTATTAATTAGTGCATAAATTATTAGAATTGGTACTGGCTCTTGCGTGTCAGTGAGTGGTTTGTAGTGGAGTAATTTAATGTCATTTAATTGATATACTATATCTGCAGGTGTGATACCCACTTCAACTTCCGGCGGGTTCGTCAGAATATTTATCGCTTTTTGAAGGTTTTGGTTATTTTGGGTGATTTTATTAAAGATAACTTTTTGAAAACTGTGAAAATCCTCAAAAGGAATAATTGTATTTCTCAAGTATAATCCTCCCAATTCATTTTTTTACTATAAATATAAATAATATCCATTGATCGCTCGGCTCC
>CBFDAW010000491.1:0-3358 GCA_965602865.1 uncultured Thermoplasmata archaeon | reverse complement strand
TGCAATAAAGTTTGGGCATTTTAAATTAACTTCCGGTAAAGAAAGTAACTATTATGTGGATATCAAACAGGCAAGTACTAACCCTAAGGTACTTTTAGAAATTGCCCAAGAGATGAGTAAATTAATTACAGGGGAAAATTATGAACTAATCGCTGGAATGGAACTAGGTGCGGTACCATTGGTGGTGGCATTAGCTCTTGAGACCAATATACCCTATGTTATCATCCGTAAAGAAAAGCCCAGTCATGGTACAGGCAAACAGGTTGTGGGAAATATTACACCAGGCCAGCGTGTATTAATCGTAGAGGATGTTGCTACTTCTGGTGGCTCCGTGGTCAAAGCTATCGATGTTCTACGAGGTGAAGAATTAACTGTAGAGAAGATACTCGTTGTAGTGGACCGAGAAGAGGGCGCACAGGAAAAATTAAAAGATTATAATGTTGAATTATTACCATTAGTAAAAGCCAGCGATTTAAAATAACGAATAATAAAAAAATGATAAAGTATAGTAAAATACCTTGGGGGAATTAAATGAAAGTGCTAGTAACAGGTAGTGGTGGTCGGGAGGCGGCATTGGTTTGGAAATTAAGCAAGAGTCCGTTGGTGGATAAGATTTATGCAGCTCCGGGAAATGGCGGGATTTCTAAGTTTGCAGAATGTGTTAACATCAAGGCTGATGCCATAAATGATCTTACGGAGTTTGCAGCATCGCAAAAGGTCGAGGTTACCATTGTAGGTCCTGAGGCGCCGTTGGCGATTGGAATTGTAGATGCTTTTAATAACCGCGGTCTGCCAATCTTTGGTCCAACAAAGCATGCTGCCGAACTCGAAGCCAGTAAAGTATTTGCCAAAGAGTTAATGAAGAAATATAACATCCCCACTGCACAGTTCGAAAGTATTACGGATCCTCAGAAAGCTTTGGATCATCTACACGAGCATGGAACACCAATTGTGGTCAAGGCAGACGGTCTGGCAGCGGGTAAGGGTGTGATACCCTGTACAGACTTGGAGACCGCCGAGCAGGCAATTAATAATATTCTTGTGGATAAACAGTTCGGTGCGGCGGGTGAGAAAGTAGTTCTTGAAGAATATTTAGAGGGCGAAGAGGTCTCTATATTGGCTTTCACGGACGGTGAGAATATTTTACCCATGGTCTCCTCCCAGGACCATAAACGGATCTTTGATAACGACCAGGGACCAAACACGGGCGGTATGGGCGCATACTCACCGGCACCGGTGTTCACCCCAGAGCTGGATCGACAGGTGTTTGATGAGGTCTTGGCTAGAACAGTACAAGCAATGAACCGTGAAGGTAGGAAATATCAGGGTATTCTCTATGCCGGGTTAATGATTACATCAACAGGTCCTAAGGTTGTAGAATTTAACTGCCGTTTCGGTGACCCTGAGCTACAGGCGGTGCTGCCGCGGTTGAACACGGATTTGATGGTACCTATCAATGCAGTATTGAACGAAAATCTGAATGAAGTTGAGTTATCTTGGCGCCCCGAAGCAGCGGTATGCGTGGTCATGGCTTCATCCGGCTACCCAGGTAGTTATGAAAAAGGTAAGTTAATTTCAGGCTTGGAACAATTCGAGAGCTCCGAAAATGTCCTGATTTTCCATGCGGGTACGAAACGAATAAATGATCAGTTCATTACCTCAGGCGGTCGAGTGCTCGGGGTTACTTCCTTTGGAGCTGAAATACAAAGTGCAATCGAAAATTCATATGCCGCTGTTGAAAAGATTAATTTTGAAAATGCTTATTATCGTAAGGATATTGGTTATCGAGCGTTAAATAGAGGTTAAAACCGGCATCGAAAAGAAAGAACTCCTTTACGACTTTATCATACTGTTTCACCCAGTATTGTATTGTATGAGGTTTTCGTACGAGCAATAATGCAACTTCATAACAGCTCATATATTGAAGTAATACTGTTTATACGCAACCATTCATGACGCTGAGTATAAATTAATTCTATATTTTCCTCAACTCCTAACTCTTTTTCAATAATCTCTTCTCCTGCGCGGCGGTCGTGGTGGTCCTCTTGGTGGCCCTCGGTCATAATCCCTTTCTATAACTGGCGGGCGGTAATATTCCTCATCTCTACGATAACCCGATTCCCTCCGTGGATCATAACCATCCCTTCTGGGCGGTGGCCGAGAGCGCGGAATGGAATCATAATCTTCCTCTCGCATGGGTCTTGGTGGACCGTAATCCCTTTTTCGTGAACGTGGTGGTGGTCGTGGTGGTTCATCATAATCTCTTCTTTGCCTATGCGGTGGTGGTGGTGGCTCTCGCCGTCCACCCGGACTTCCACGGACCGGACCCATATATTGTAAATCCCTTTTTCCGCCAGAATAAACGATCAAGGCTCCTAGAATAATGAACATAGGCACAAACGAAAACCAAAACGTCATCCCAGGACCATATTCCATTTCAAAATTCATTTGTATATCTCCAGCCGGAAACTCACCATGTCTTGAGCCAATGAACTCACCATCGTAAATAAACCCAATCTCTGCGGTCTGATTACCCATCATGTTATTAATTTGAGTTTCCACAGCCGGTGGGAAATATAAAAAGAAGTAGATCGGTGTTATCAATGTAATAATTAACGCAATTAATAATGTAACCAGTGCAATCCCATGAGGTATCTTACCAATAGCTGCCACAGGAATCAGAACGATGGAGACGATTAATAAAATTATTGAGAATATGAAGAAATAATTAATAATATCCACCACTTCTTTTACTTCCTTTGAATCGTCTTTAATAACATCATCATCGTATGATGTGGTATTCTTGACTGTTTGATTAAACATTGTAGATTCAAGTGAAACTTCGTCAAGGTAATATTCAAAACCAAATTCGATATTTCCACCGCTTACGCCTTCCGGGTTTGCTTCGTATGTGATAGAATACCATGGGTAACCCATGAACATCAAGATTACAATAAAGATCAGAGCAACAATAGTAATAATCATGCCCGCTATGCATTTACTAGAAACCCGTTTTTGTTCATATCCGGTTCCTAGCGGTCTATGCGGTGGTGGTGCTTGCGGCGGCGGCGGGCGGCGATGCTTTTGCCTAGCCTCGGGAGGCTCTCTTGGATCATAATCATAATCATCGTACACTTAATCATCCTCTCTCACTCTGAAAGAATTTGTGAATTTTTTAGTATAGTAAATATATTTAAAATATTTAGGTTCTTCTCCTAATTTTGGTAATTTTTAAGGGAGAATTCCATCAGTTTAATGACTGGTGATCGTGGAATTCTCTCTTTTGCGAAATTAAGAAAAAAAATCCATAGGTTTTTTTTCAAGGTCATCAAATTCAGCATACTTTCAAAATTTGAGA
>CBFDAW010000490.1:0-3362 GCA_965602865.1 uncultured Thermoplasmata archaeon | reverse complement strand
ATTATTCTCGCTTATTTTTTTTAATAAATCTATGTCTCTGGTCACCAGCGTTGACTTGGTTCCGATGTTAACCGGATATTTGTGTTTCGCTAAAATCTCTAAACATTGACGAGTATTTTTAAACTCATTTTCTGCTTGTTGGTACGGGTCGCAACTTCCACTTATGGCAACTACATCAGGAAGCAGTGTGCGTGCACGACTTATACGATTATCCAGCATCTCTTTCACATTATTTTTAATGTAGATAATTTGATCAAACTCGGGATGCAGATGATACTTGTGAGATCTGGAATCGCAATATATACAGGCAAACTCGCAACCATTGTATGTATTTATACTATATCTGCACCAGAACCAGCTGTCGATGAATTTGTATTTGTTTATGATCGACTTGAACTCTTTTATCTCGTATTTAATAGTCATTTTTGTTCTCCTTGGTGATTGGAGATATCTTTTTTATTTCTACTCACTTTTTAAATTTTTCTTATTTTTTAATGATTTCATCTAATTTTCGAATTGCCATCTCTTCTTTATCGTGCAACACCAATATCTTATCCTTTAACTCACTCATCATTGGTTTTAAATCTGTTTTCTCCAATTCTTTTGCGGCCCGGTGCATGAGATTACCGGACTCGTCATTGATCTCCAGCATTCGCTGTAGCGCCCCTGCTGGGAACTGCTCAAAGACATCGTTCTTTTCAAAGGACAAATCCCTGATTTTCTTCAAGCTCTGCCAGTCATCGGGCAACGCCATTTGCGCAATCTCGCTCCACACTCTGCCAGAGTCCTCGTACATCTCCGCTACTTCTACGAGCCCGGGCTCATTTAATATCTCACTACTTTCTATTAGGAATCTCGAGTACATCGGCCGGAATGCACTGCCGCCAGTGCCGCCTATCTCGATATAAATATATACATTAAATAAACACCCTACCATATTCATACCCTTGAACTGCTCGGGCCACTTCAGAACCATTTTCGACCATTTCTTGATACCCTCGAGACCAATATTTTTGATTGGCGGCTGCAGCATGCCAGAACATGTGTCTTTAATTGCAGCGCGAATGCCGTGCTCCAGGTTACCTATTTTTAATGGATAGTTAATTAATAACAACCTATTCAACGGTTTGAATGGTGGGTATTTGGAATTTCTGGCTTTATTCAGATCACCTATAGTAACGGTTAATCCTTTTTTCGCGCGGTCGCACACATATAATTCATTCTTCTGCTCATCAAGTCCATAGACCGAAAAAGTATGCGCACCAAAATGTGCCTCTTCCGGGAGAGCTAAATATGAGAGGTAAGCCATATCACCAAAGGTAAACACAGGTTCACCGGCACGCAGTAGTTCTTTGAGCTTTTCATAGCCCTTTTTCTCACTTTTGGTCTCGAAGATTTCGGCAGAGCCGCCGATGCGTTTGCAAATGTTTATTAAAAATTCTTCATTTCTTCCACCGGCACGACCGCCCACGAACGGTGCGGGCATCATCTTCATGTACCAGTAGATGAAACCAATGCCGCCTAATCCCAGCAGCATCTCCTCTGAAATGTCTAGGTTGTTGTAATTTAATGCATTCTTCAAAGCGGTCGTCTGGCAATGCTTGCCACCGAAATATTTAAAATCTTCCAGAACTAATCTCTCTCCCATATTATCTATCTCCTTTAATTTATTTCACTATATTTCTTTAACATACTGAGTACATTGAAAGTAATCCATTTGCTTTCAGAACCTTTTTCCTCAAACTTTGCATGCAATGCCGACGGTCGTATTGTACGTTCTAATAACCATTTACCTGATGCTTGACGTTTTTCCAATACAAGTTGCATTGCAGAGTCCATAGATCTATCTTTAACTTTGAAAAATAATAGTGAATTCAATATCTCTAGAATGTCGTCATAATAATATGATGGAAATGTTAGAAACTCATAATCTCTCTTTATGGGTCTTTCTTTCCCGTGACTTTTCATGTAAATTTTATGTAAGAGAATGAATTTTATTGCCTTTTGAATAAAACCATTAATTTCTTTGGTTCTATCTTTTTCTGGTATAGATGTCATAGCTTTCAATGCTTGGGTGCAGCCGATATAGCAAGTATGCTTTCCAAAGCACCGGTCTGCTCTACCACGGTACGGCCACTCATCCGGGGTCTTGAAATCGCCGTCATCAAACCGTTGATACTTTAGTAACCATTTAATTGAATTTTGTACTCGATAATCCTTATAAAACCCCAATTTAGAAAGTGACCAGATCATGTTTGAAACATAGCACGGTATGGTGGTAATTTCCTTTTTAGTATGCAAAAATCTTAGGCCGATCACTTTTATTTCCGGATAATAATTTGTTCTTAAGATATATTCGCCTAATTTCTTAATCCGGAGGTCATTTGAGTCCGCACCTAATTGCGCAAGAAATATCGCTTGCCAGATGGTACCTCTATATTTTGGTTGATAACCATTCTTCGGATCGATTGTTGGACTTTTTTGCTTCATCTTTTCTGTTAAAAAGCTGCCATCAGCATTCTGTTGTGCCAGGATTTTCTTCACGGGGTCATTTTCCATGATGGCGGATCTTGCCTCGGAAACTTCTTTAGAATTTCCCTTTTCCTCTAGAAGGTCGGTTAATATGTAATACCGCACCGAAGGATTGGATTCTTCCACAAGCCAGGTTTTTATGTCGTCCGTAAAATAGATCCTCCACACTTTCATCTATTTACCCCTTAAGTTTTTATTATATTCCTGATAATCTCTAATAAATACCTTCACCCATATACGCTCAGCTTTAACAAGTGCAATAGGTCGAGTAAATAATGCTATAACATGAAATGGTGCTTTACTTTGCTGCGTAAAGCTCAGTTTATCCTGAAGATGGTTCAACCGGTCATCTAATGATTTTAAATATGAATTTAAACAGGCAAGCACATCTTGTGGAGGTAAGAATTTCATATATGCCATGCCTAATTCAAAAGGTATGTGGGGTTTAACTGTGGTTGAAAGAAAATCTTTGACGGTCTCAAGCATAACCTTATTGCCTTTGTTTGTAATGGAATAAACCTTTCTCGCCGGTTTACCGGGTACTCCCTCGAATTTACTTTTTATATATCCATATTTTTCCAACCGCTTTAGAACGTAATAGATGGATGAGAACCCGATCTCTGTCCAGTTACGCATTTCACGCTCTTCAATGATTTTTTCAAGCTCATAGCCGTATCTTGGCTTTTCGCAAACCAGACCAAGGACTGCGGTTTCGATGTTAGATATTCTATGCATATATTATCCTAGATGTAGAGTATAGTATTTAAAATTTTTCTTTATTGGATATCTTACAATAACGGGTGATAAATAAACTGTTTCATGCCGGCTGT
>CBFDAW010000489.1:0-3365 GCA_965602865.1 uncultured Thermoplasmata archaeon | reverse complement strand
TGGCTAAGATAATATCGAAAACTATAGACTATTTAAACTCCGAAATTCGGGTAAATAGAACGAAAAAAGATTATATTTCAGAAATCTTGTCCATTAAAAACCAGGGGGCTTCCAAAACGAAACGAGGAATCCGAGTTGCATTCTTGCTACTCATCTTATTAATCTCTAGTACCGGGGGAATACTTAATAATAACGACCCAGAGCGAGCTGTGCAGGCGGCAAACACAAAATTTGTAGGTCTTGGACAGAGATATTTGAAGATCCAAGACGCAATTGATGACGCTAATCCCGGCGATATAATCTTTGTGGAAAATGGGACATACTATGAGCAGCTTTCGATCTACAAAAATATAACGCTAATCGGAAAGGACTGGAATTCCACGATTATTAGAAATACTGGTGTCGGAGACGTTATAGTTATTACAGCATCTGAAGTTAATATTTCAAATTTCAATATAAGTAATGATGTCGGAAAAGCAAATTCTATTGGAATATATCTATATGGTGCTCAAAATTGTGAAGTTTCCAAGTGCAAGGTCCATTCGAATTCATACCTGGGGATACTAATTGAAAATTCTCAGAACATTGTCATTTCAGATAACAATATTTCGGATAACGGGTATGGAATATATATTCAAAAGTCTATTGACAATATCGTTATGAATAATAGAATCTCCAGGAACCAAAATTACGGTATTCTTATTGAGGAAGCAGCTAATGATAATTTTATAGATAACAACACGGTTTTTTCCAATAATCAATATGGTATCTATATTCTTAACTCTGTTCAAAATACAATTTCGAATAACAATATCTCTGGCAACATGTATGGGATTTTTATATTTAGCTCAAGCCGTAACTTTATTGCCAACAATTTTATTTATAATAATTGGGGGTACGGCATATACCAATTTAATTCCAGTAGCAATATCATAGTAGAAAACAATATTTCGAACGGTGAAATGGGTATCTATATCTATTCCAGTGAAAATGGTAAAGTCATGAATAATACGATGTTTAACACGGGTTTTTTTATCATGGGTCATTCGATTGAGGATTGGAATACACATAATATCGACATAACTAACATTATAAATGGTGAACCAATATATTATTGGAAGAACCGCAGTGGTGGTGTGGTACCGAAAAGTGCTGCTCAGATAATACTTGCCAATTGCACTAATGTCCATGTGGAGAACCAGGAAGTCAGCGATACCTCGATGGGGATAGAACTAGGGTTTTCAAATTATAATATTATAGCAAATAACACAGTCTCATTAACCCACCGTTATGGGATTACACTTTATTACTCTGAAAATAACACGATCATTAATAATACGGCGTTCTATAACAACGCGGGAATACGGCTATATTACTCGACAAATAATACTATACTTAACAATAATGTATCTTCTAATCATTGGGCGAATATATATTTCACATCAGCCACCTATAATAATATTGTCAATAATACAATCTCATTTTCCTTTGAATATTATTCCACTGACTTGAATATCTATTTGGACCGGTCCAGCCATAATAAGATCATGAACAATAAAATGTCGTTAAAATATGGTAATACCATCTATATCTCTTACTCCACTAATATTACAATCATAAATAATCAAATGGTGGATAACGGTATCTATATCGAAGGGGATCTGCTAAAACACTGGGGCTCGCATCATATAGATTCGACAAATACCATCAATGACAAACCGATTTATTATTGGACGGACCGTAATACCGGCACTGTACCGAAAGATGCGGCACAGGTGATACTGGTAAATTGTACAAATGTACTTGTTTCGCACCAGAACATTATTAATATTTCCATGGGTATTGCCCTTAGTTTTTCAAGTAAGAATTCCATTATAAAAAACAATGTCTTAAACTCCTGGTATGGGATCTTTAATTATAAATCGGATCAAAATATTATTACTGATAACAACCTCTCAGATAACGGTGAAGGGATCTATCTTGGGTCCTCATGTGATAATAAACTCATCAATAACATACTAACTGAGAACCGTGATGCCATATATCTTTATTCATCCAGTAATAATACAGTAACCGATAATATTGCATTATCGAACTTTAAATACGGTATAACATTAAGCTCATCGAGTTATAATACAATCGCTCAGAACGTAATCTGGAATAGCTCCCATGGCATTAATTTCTATCACTCAAGTAGAAACATTATTAGAAATAATACTTTATATATAAATTACAACACCGGCATCTCGATCGATGACGATTCAAGTACTAATAATTTTATCTATCATAACAATTTCATTGGTAATATGATCCAGGCAGTAGATTCTATCGGGAGAAACCATTGGAATACTAGTTATCCGGTGGGTGGTAATTTTTGGAGCGATTATGTTGGAATGGATGATTATAAAGGTTCTAACCAGGACATTATCGGTAGTGATGGTATTGGTGATCGACCGTATATGCTCACGAAAGAATTTAATATTATACAAATCCAGGATAAATATCCATTTTTAGACCCGCTTTTATTTCCGGTGACAATGCATTTACCACCCACCGCACCATCGGATGTTCTAGCAATTGGTAACTATGGTTATATAACTCTTACTTGGTCGGAACCTATGTTTGATGGCGGGTTACCGATTACGGGTTATAAAATATACCGTGGGAATTGTTCCGGTGGCGAAGAATTGTTGACCACAATAAATGACGAAAATATCTTCAGCTTTTATGATCTCAATATAACTGATTTTAAGACATATTATTATAGACTTTCAGCAGAGAATAATTTTAGCGAGGGACCGAACTCAAACGAGGTAGAAGCAGCGTCTACAGAACCACCGGTAATTACTTCTGAAAAGAAAAAAAAGGAAGATGACTGGTCATATCTTCGATGTATGTTATCCGGAATTATTTTATTGCTGGTTATTTCGGCATTGATTACTAAATTTGTATTACTAAAAAGATTACGAAAAGGATTAAAGAGTCCAAAAGATACATTAATTCCCGAGCAAACCGGAGAGAGTTCTAGGCAAAACATAAATAGCCCAGACACTGTCGTAGAGCCGCCCAAGAAGGGACCTGGGAATTTGATATGATGGATAACGGCTAGCGGACATACGAAGTCGCTGAATTTAAATGTTACTTAAGCAGAAGCGATTTAGGTCGAGTGAATGTAATGAAGCGAGCCGTATGTCTGCGTGTTATCTGCGGGTGAACCAAAGGCGAAAGTGGAACACCCCCGAGCGACCAAAGGGAGCGAAGAGTCAAATGGTGAAGTATGCTTTGAGGGAATTTGCAAAGGATATATTTCAACGGGCGTTCGACAAAAACTTCATTATTTATGAGTGAAATGTATGAAAAATGAT
>CBFDAW010000488.1:0-3367 GCA_965602865.1 uncultured Thermoplasmata archaeon | reverse complement strand
CGGATTATATGGTTGAAATAACCGGTCAAAACCGAGAAATCATAGAACGTAACTTGAAGGAGTTCAAGGGCAGCTCACAATCAGATTTCAATTGGATTGATTTGATCGATATACCCGCAGCGTGCAGTGGTTCCGAGCTTGAAGCACAGTTCAACTTTGATTTGGATTTAATATATCAGGAGAAAAATCCAAAGATTGATATTTATGTTCACATAGTTGATTGGTCAGGCGAAAGCGACTATGCAACCGAGACCAGCCCAGGTTCAGATAGCGGTAACAACTGTAAATTAATAGTACGTAATTCTTTAACACGCTATGTTTCGGGTTCAATTATAAACACCTATTGTGATGCCGAATTTAACCAATGGGCAACTGAGTTCAAACACGATGATGAAGTCTATATAACCGTGACAGATGGTATAAATGCCGGGGGAATAAAGACCGCAATGATCATGTGCAATGACGAAGGTGGTAAGGATAAGATTTTGGTAAAGATCTTTGATGATGGGACACACAATGATAAACAGGCAAATGACGGACTTTATTCAGGACGCTTCAATATACAAGCGGTTGATGAAGGTGGTATTACTGATAATGATATGGATACAATAGCAGTGAAGAAAGTGGTGACCATTTACGCTGAATTGAGAGAGTATGAAAATACAAATTACTTACCCATTCCAGAATTTGAAGATTTAATCATACTACTACCAATTGTCGGTCTGCTAATGTTGGTTTCTGTGGTGGCAAGGAGGCGGTGGTAAAGTGAGAAAATCATCTAGTTCTCTGTTTGGTCGTTTAGGTCGTAAGCGTGCGTTCTGGATCAGTTTGTACGTTTTATATCTTGTATTCATTATACTTTCTGTAACTGCATTCTATGCTGAACATACAATTAAAACTCGTGCCTCGGGGACTTATGAATATTCACTGAAATTCACTCAAGACGGATTGCAAGATCATTATAAAGTAACACGCACGATTGGCGGTTCTGAGATTGGGAGGATTTTTGTAACATTTGATGCAGATCAACACAAGTTAGATGTAAAAACCAAGAACATTCGGCAGTTAACAATAGATTGCAGGTCAATCGCAGAGGAAAAAACTGAAGAGATATTATGGGTAGATTATGAAGAGAACACTAATTATTATAAAACTTATTTCACTGAGTATGGTAAAGAATTTACAGTAAATGTGGATGTCGATCATGACATCGATTTGACCCTGGAAGATATACCATACCCTCAAAAGGTAACTTTGGATGGAGATATTTTAATTGAGGGAGCCTTTGGAGATTATTATTATGAAAACGGCATGATCAAAAACGTCCAAGTACCTGAAGGCAAAAGTGAAGTTAAGATATATTTCGAAGGTAGAGGTGAACTCTTAACAGCACATTTTACCACTAATAATGAATTCTTTTATCATGCGCCGAATACAAATATAGAATTTGATGCAAGCGCATCTATAGGAAATATAGTAGACTATATTTGGGACTTTGGTGATGGCTCCTTTGTCCAGGGTATGAATAGTTGGTATAGCTATAGCGAAGAGGGAGATTACGAAGTCATTTTGTTGGTCCGGGATGGTAATGGATTAATTCAACGATGCTCAAATGTTCTTAGAATTTATGATATGGATGAGGATAGTCTACCTGATGACTGGGAAAAACATTACTTTGGAGATCTTATGTCTCAAAAGAGAAATGATGACTATGATGGCGATGGTTTGAATAATTGGAAAGAATATGAATATAATACAGATCCTAAGAATAAAGATACAGATAATGATGGATTTACCGATAAAGAAGAAGTAGATGCTGGCACGGATCCGCTGGATCCCTCGGACAAACCCGAAAAGAAAACCGGAGATGGCGATGGTTTGTTAGGCATGGGCAAAATTGGTGGATTAGATGTATTTATAATGATTATTTTAATAATTATTATAATAATTATGGTGTTCATAGCCGGTATATTCATGGGAAGAAAAGGAATGGTGGAAGAAGAGGAAGAAGAAATAGAAGAAAAAGCCGAGGAAGAAGAAATTGAAGAGGAAGAGGCATTTAGTTGCCCAGAATGCGGTGCGAGTGTTTCAGAAGACCAGCAAGAATGCGGTGAATGTGGAGCTATCTTAGAATGGGAAGTGGAGGAAGAACCAGGCGAGATCCCAACACCTATACCAAGGGAGACCAAGGAAGAACCTGTAACAGATCAACCTGCACTGGGCATACAGAAGGTACCCGTGGTTGAACCTGAAATTCCAAAAGATATGATATCAGATGCGGATATTGCTGCAGATATCATAGAAGAGTTTGAATGTCCGACCTGTGGCGCCACGGTGGATGAAGAAGATACTGTATGTCCAACCTGCGGTGAAGAATTTGAATAATGATATTTGAGGCTCAGGAAAAGGTGGAGGGTATAGCGTTCATCGGTTTTTATGGTCTATTTTACTAATCTGAAGAAAATTTGACCAAGATCCTCCGTGGGCTTTATTTTTAAATTATCGATCGAATCACAGGCAATTATTTTTCCTTTATTCAAAATCGCGATTCTACTGCAAAGTCTTTCGGCTATTTCTAATAGATGTGTGCACATGAAAATAGTGACATTTTTTTGTAAGGTCTTTTTCAAATATTCCTTAACCTTTTTTTGAAATATCGGGTCAAGGTTTATAAATGGCTCATCTAAAAACAAGATTTTTGGCTGGTGGATAAACGCTGATGCCAGCATTACCTTCTGCCGCATACCTTTTGATAGATCCTTACAGATGGTATTTGAATGGTCATCCAAGCGAAAGAATTTCATCCAGTACCGAATCTGGTGATCGGACTGAGTAATATTCCTAATCCGACAAACAAAATATAGATATTCCTCGGGTGTTAAAAATGATGGTGGGGATTCGAATTCGGGCACTATTCCCACTTGTCGTTTAATCTTGATCGGTTCTTCCTCAACATTAATCCCCTGAACATACGCTGTACCTGATGTTTGTACCAATTGCCCGGTTAGGATCCTCAATAGCGTGGTTTTCCCAGCAGCGTTTGGTCCGAAACATCCAAAGAATTCGCCTTGGCGTATCGTCAGATTTAGACTATTAATTGCTAAAAAATCACCGAAGCGTTTGCAAAGGTTTGAAACTTTAATGATATCCATGTACTTTCAATGGGATAATAGTTATTATTTTACTTATGTTCATCGATGTAATTATTATACTTTTTTTTAGTATTTTAAAAATAACATAAAGAAAATTATAAATATTTCAACTATATTTATAGTGTATAGTATTACCCCCCTGATATTGATATGCTAACGAGAGAGAAGTAGAATGGTTAAAAATAAAAGTGACATACAAAAAGGTTCTATGGCTT
>CBFDAW010000487.1:0-3372 GCA_965602865.1 uncultured Thermoplasmata archaeon | reverse complement strand
AGGGAGTGCCCTTTTAATTTCAAAGGATTTTCTATACTTTATATACTATGAAAAAGCTTTTCAGCTTGTTAATTATCGGTCAATTGCTTTTCTCATTACTGTTTCTAACCACGATTATCCCCGACATGGCTTGTGCGCCGCAAGTTTTACCCACCGTGAGCATTGCGCTCCAGGAACCGAGCCAGACTGCGCATGTCGGCCCCGGTGATACCGGCGTAGTTACCTTTAATGGTGTGGTCGAGGTAATCTGCAACCCGCTTACTCGTGTAGTGGTCTCCTTATACTCCGAGGACACATGGGGGTCTTCAGTTGTCAGTCCGTCGAGTTTAGTATTTTCGATTAGTGGTGAGCAATCATTTACTGTTAGTGTCCAAGCACCACTCGGTGAAAGTTGTAACACTTGCGGTACCGTGATGGTTACTGGTAGATGGGTTATGTATCCTGGGACTTTAGGGGGCTCCTGTAATCCATCAGGAGGTGCAACCGGACGCATAGATATTGGTCAATATCATAAATATTCGTTTTCCAGCCCGAAGACCAATACCCAAACCTCACCGGGCGGTAGAGTGGAGTTTGAGTTATCCATTAAAAATGAAGGTAACGGCGATGATACTGTCAATTTGGGGGTGAATAATGCCGATGAATTAACTACCAACGGATTACATGTTACTTTCAGTACTACCACACTCGCTATCCCCCTGGGTGAAAACATGTATGTCAATATATTTGTTAGTACATACTCAACCACCACTGGTGGTACTCATGAGATCAAAATAGAAATCATTCCCGAAGTTAGCCCAAACGAAAATGCGGAACCTTGGTTCTATAGCTTTAATGTTGAGCTACCCTATAACCCAAATAGTCCGAGCCCGGGTGATGAGGAGCCCCAAGTGCCAGTTTTGCCGGTAGAACCAGAAGGGGAAGATGAGGAACCCGAGAAAAAAGATAAAACGAATGAGGAAGAAGAGAGGATAACTGAGATTACAAATGTGGAAACGGATGACACATTTTCAACCAAAGAAATTTTCATAATCATGATAATAATCATGGTGTTAATAGCCCTAGGTGCACTTGCCTTTATAGGCTGGTTTGGAAGTAGGATAAATAGAAGAAGCAAAAGAAGAGCAAGATCGATCAAGGATTATCGATAATAGAGAATTCCATCTTCACCATTAGTCAATAAACTGATGGAATTCTCTATTTAAATATTGAAAAGGGGTAGTATGAGGAAAAATATCATCGCATTAATAATTATAATTCAAATTATATTCACCTCCATTCTTATAATATCATTTATCTCTCAGTATGCTTCAGGTGGCCCACTAGAACCTACCGTGGAACTATCATTAGTTGAAGATCAAAAAACTGCGCACTATTCAGGTGAATATGCATATGTAAATTTTGATGGTATAGTAAATGTAACTATGAATCCAGTCACACGAGTTATAGTATCATTATCTGCAGAGGATTCCTGGGGTTCTGCAGTCGCCTCTCCCAATACTTTATTATTTACTAATAATAGTAAGAAATCATTTAGGGTGGAGGTTCGCGTGCCGCCCGGTGAAAAATATAATTCCGAAGGCATTCTGAGAGTTTATGGCAATTGGCAGATGTACCCCGGAACCTTATCAGGCTCATGTGATCCTGTACAGGGTAAAATTATTGTTGGGCAATATTTTAATTTTTCAATTTCAGGAGATAAAGATATAATTGAAACTGAAAGAGGCTCGGAGGCAGAACTTGAATTGTCTATTACAAATAATGGTAATAATATTGATACATTTTCCATAGAGATAGAAAACATGGAAGACTTGAGTGCCAGCGGTTTCGAGCTTGAGCTTAGCTCTTCAAAGATCGAAATCCCAAAGGGACTTGATGAAACCGTTAAAATTACGGTTAACACACCTTCAGATAAAAATGTTTTTGACAAAAATGAGATTAGAATCAAAGTTTATTTGGATCAAGGGGTCGACCAGAATGTACCGGCCCAGGAGCATACTTTCGTAATAAAGCTGAAGGATAAGAACTCTATATCCGTAAGTGATTTTTCTATTATTTTAATAATTATTTTTATGGTGGTGGTAGTAACTTCTGTTCTGGTGTGGAGGTGGAAAAAAAATAGGATAAAAGTTTGAAGGGAGTAGAATGAGAAAAAAATGGTTTAGTTTAATGATATTATGTTCAATTATTTTTCAGATGTTATTTTTATCTGTGTTTATCCTACAGAGCACTTCTAGCGCTTCAGCCTTGCCAACCGTAGCTATTTCTCTAACCGAAGTAAGTCAGACGGCCCATGTGGGTCCCGGAGACACTGGTGAAGTTTCATTTAATGGTATGGTTTCTGTGACTTTAAATCCGATGACAAGAGTTGTTGTATCTTTAGCTGCCGAGGATACCTGGGGTTCTTCTGTGGTTTCACCCGAAACCCTATTATTTACCGAAGATGGCACCCAGGGATTTGTAGTAAATGTTACCGTGCCGCTTGGAACAAGTTTTACCAATAGTGGGATGGTAACCGTTACCGCTCGATGGACCATGTATCCAGGTACCATTGGTGGTTCTGCGGAACCGGTGGATGGTGCGCAGGGTAGAATTGAAATTGCACAGTATTTTCAATTCTCACTAAACAGTAAGCTATTGTATCTGGAAACTGCGCCGGGGAACGAGGTGGAATTTGAGTTGGATATAACTAACGAAGGAAATTTCTTTGACACATTTTCGATTGAGATAACTAATGATTATAAACTAAACCTCTATGGTTTTCAAACGGCACTTAGTTCTTCAAATGTAGAAATCCCGGAAAAGGAGAACGAGACCATTAAGATTTTATTACGAACACCAACGAGTGAATCAAGTCTCGGTGAGTATGAAATCCAAGTTAAAGTTTGGTCGGACAAGGGTTTGGATGAGGAGATACAGCCGCAGTCGATTACATTCGATCTAAAGGTTACCAAAACACCAAGATCAAGCAAGGATGTGGAAACACCGGATTCGGATGACATTACCGATGAAATTGCTAAATTAAAAAAGGAAAAGGAAAGTTTTATAGAAAAGATTAATTTGTATATAATTATAATTTTAATAGTAATAGTTGTGATAATACTTATGTTGGTTGGCTGGTGGAAAGTAAAAGGGAGACCAAGAAAAAAGATTAGATCAATTAAACGCGTTAAATTATCTGAAAGTAAGATTGTGAAGGTAAAATGATTAAAAAAATAATCGCATTAATAATTATATATCAAATTATATTCACTTCCATTCTTCTAATATCATTAGTCCCGCAACACGCTTTTGGTCAGCAACTAGTACCCGATGTGGAACTTAGGGACTACCGCAAAATAAAGTTAACTTTTATATAGTGTAAAACGCATT
>CBFDAW010000486.1:0-3380 GCA_965602865.1 uncultured Thermoplasmata archaeon | reverse complement strand
AAGCACGCAGGATTAGCTTAGTTGAATATGGAGTGCGTGGGATTATACGGTTGGTGAATCTATGTTTGCATTGTTTACATAGGTAGCGTTGAATTGTTTCAACTAATAATTTTTTAGTGCCGGCTTTGCGGACAGATTTATTAGAAGAGCATCTAGGACAATTTGGTAATATTTCTTCGAAATCGGAGAGATTGGGGCGTTTTGGTATAAGATATGGATTTAGTATAACGCCCTTTGTTGGGAAAGGGTCAGATGGTAAGACTACAATGTAATAATAGGGGGTTTGCATCGGTGGGAGGTTGGGTGTTGGTTTCGCAAGTGAAAAATTTTGATTGAGGTTGAAAACTAGACCTCAATGGGAGATCACATATTCTCTCAGCTTTAAATACCTCTGGAAGATATCATCGATAAAAAAAGGTTAATAGGATATTAAAAAGAATGGATTTCTGGTAACAATTTATAAAATATACTACCTGATATTCTATGGAAAATAATAATAAATAGAAAATAGCAAATAGTTGAAATTATATTCACTATTCGAAATATAAATTCCTTAATGCTAACCGGGATAGAGCCTAAAGGGACTTTAAAGTGAACAAAGTAATGAACTAAAATGATAAAAAATCCTAGCAATTCAGTGAAACAAAGTAAAATGGCTTATGATTAGGGGGAGTTTCGCGAGCAAAATTGTTTGCTAATAATTTGAAATTTTGGAAGCAGATAAGATGAGAAGTAGATTAGTTAGAAAGGGGTTAGCTTTTGGAATAAGTTTTGTGTTAGTGTTTGTAGTGTTTGTAATAGTTCCAGGTAACGCCGCAGCAGCACCGCCTGCGCCAAAAATCTATGGGCCAGAGGATGATGAATGGGTATCAGATAACACGCCTACACTTGAGTGGTGGCTTCCATTAGTGTGGAAACAAGATATGTACGAAATCGAGCTTTGGGGAACGGACCATGATTATCAAGGTAACTCTGGGCAGATTTTGGATCACCAAAATGTTATCGGTGAGCATACTTGGAGTTATCTAAATGAGGGTAATTATGCTTGGAAGGTTAGATTTCGCTGTGATATCTGGCAAACTTGGAGCTCATGGTCTACTACAGCATATTTTAGAGTAGATACAACGCCACCAGAGAATCCAAACCCAATATCTCTAAGCGGTGGCTGGACGAGTTATCGTGACCCTCATTATATCACTTGGACTGGCGCCTCAGATGCTCTTTCAGGTGTAAATGGATATCAATATTATTGGGGGAGATATTCAGACGGAACATCAAGTGATTATACTACTTCTGCTTATTATGATCCAGATCCTATCGATTATTTTTATGAATCTGGAACGTTTTATTTTAGAGTAAGTACAAGGGACAATGCAGGTAATAATGCACCCTGGACTACAATTTACATCTATAGATTAGATAGATCAATTCCGTCTGCGCCTACAATATCATCATCTACACATCCAACTCAGACAATTTGGTATTCTATTAACGATCCGACCTTTTCTTGGAATGCTGTTACTGGTCCAAGTCCTGTCTCCTATCGATATAAATTTGATTACGAAGACGATTTTCATTCTACAAATTCATTATCTAAAACATATTCAGATCTCAATGATGGTACTCACACATTTCTTTTATATGCCAGGGATACAGGTGGTTCCAGTTATACTAGAAGTTATACCATTAATATCGATACAAGTCCTCCAATGGGTACAATTATAATTAATAATAATGACGAAACAACCAGTTCATCTTTAGTAACCCTGAATTTGGGTTACTCGGACAGCCTATCAGGCGTATCCCAGGTCAGGTACAGCAATGATGGTGTATTCGATACCGAGCCCTGGGAGGAGCCAACACAGACCAAATCCTGGACCTTAACCTCAGGAGAGAGCACAAAGACGGTTTGGTATCAAATAAAAGATAATGCAGGTAACACATATGTGACCTCAGACAGTATATCTTATGAGTCAAACCAACCACCAGTAGCAGATACTGGTGGGCCGTACGAGGGTGTTGAAGGCGAACTGATCACCCTGGATTCCTCGGGTTCATACGATCCTGATGATGATACTATTACTTATCTGTGGGATCTCGACAACGACGGCGTATATGATGATGCAACACCAAACCCAGGTCATGCCTGGTATGATAACGGCGTTTATACAGTTGTGCTCCAGGTCTCTGACGGCGAAGAAACAGACACAGATACTGCAACCGTTACAATAATTGATGTGGCTCCAACTTTAACATTATCAGGCCCAGCCAGTGTGGACGAGGGCTCAATCTATACTCTTGGCCTATCAGCAATTGACCCCGGCGACGATACCATAACCTCCTGGGAGATAGACTGGGGCGACGGTAATGTGGAAATGATTTCCGGCAATCCATCCTCTACCACACATACATACGCTGACGGCCCAAATGCCTACACAATCTCTGCCAGTGCCACCAACGAGGACGGCACTTATCCGGCAGGGAATACCGTGGAGGTAACCGTGAACAATGTTGCACCCACTTTGACACTTACTGGCTCTTTAAATGCAGATGAAGGCTCGGTGTATACTCTTGAACTATTTTCCAATGACCCCGGCGATGACACCATCACCGAATGGGAGATCGATTGGGGCGACGGTACGGTGGAAACAATTTCCGGTGATCCATCATCTGTTACTCATATCTATACCGATGGCCCGAATGGCTATACCATTTCAGCCAAGGCGTTTGATGAAGATAGCTATGGGAATACTTTAATAACTGACGCACACGACAATCGTGTAATCGAGGTTGATAGTGCTGGCAATATCGTCTGGGAATTGACTGGTTTAAGTCATCCTAATGATGCCGAAAGACTAGATAATGGCAATACGCTGATTGTAGAATGTGACTATTCTTTGCATTCAGGTAGTGTAACGGATTACACCAGCGAAGGCAATATTGCTTGGCAGTATACTGATTTGAATATACCGTGTGATGCCGAAAGACTGGACAATGGTAATACGCTTATAGCAGACCAACATAACAACCGTGTAATTGAGGTTGATTCGGATAAACAAATCGTCTGGAAGGTGGACACAAATCTAAAGAACACGGGTATAACATATTTACATTACCCGGTAGATGTGGAGCGACTGGACAATGGCAACACATTGATCGTGGACATGTACAACGACCGGATCATTGAGGTTGAACCCGATTTTGATGTGGTTTGGGAGTCGCCATGGTCAGGTTATTACACTATGTATGATGCCGAGCGATTAGACAACGGCAACACACTGATACCTTTCGCAGTATTTGGCACTATGGATGAGTTAGACTTCAATTTCAACTTAGGGATTAACGCAAAATAACTTTTACTTATTATCATTCATTTTCGC
>CBFDAW010000485.1:0-3392 GCA_965602865.1 uncultured Thermoplasmata archaeon | reverse complement strand
GTTTCATATCTCGAAGGATCATGAATAAAATCGCTTTGGCACAGAAATGATTTAATTTCTCTCTAAAATCATATACTAATTTATTGACATCTGAATCTTCATATAGAATCGCTTTACGACTGAAATCAATTGCATCATCTGTATCCAATCCAGAATTCAAATCATACAAATTAAAAGACATTCAAATCACCGATTAAATAGGATTTGAATGTCTGAATATAAGCTAAAAATAGATTATATAATAGATTATATAAATGAAAACGAAATATTGAACCGATATGGTTCAAGTAGAAAATTGAGTGTAATAAAAACCTTTATCTTCCTGTTTGCTGTTTGTCTGGTTAAGCAAACGGGTGATAATGGTTTTAGGATCAACGATATATTTAAATGAAATTTAGATTATTAAGAATAAAAAATATGATGGGTATATTACAGAGATTGCACTTATTGAAGTCGATAGAGCACCGAATGATATTAAACTAGGATTGAGTAATAAAATTAAAGAAGTTAAATTTAGTATTTTAGAAGAAACAGAAAATAGTCTCGAACTTGCAGAAGAATTTATTAAAGAAGGAATTTTTTCACAAGAATCTCGTGATGATGGAAGACATATTGCAATAGCAGTTATTAATGATATGGATGTCATCGTTTCATGGAATTTCAAGCATATGGTAAACATTGAAAAAAAGAAGAGGGTAAATGCTGTAAATTTAAAGTGTGGGTATAAGCAAATTGATATTGTCTCACCATACGAGGTGGTTGATTATGAGTAAATGGAAATACAAATCTCTCCAATGGATTCACGAAGTTAGAGAAAAAAATTATGAGGAAACAAGAGATTTAAATATAAAAGAAATGCTAAAAATCACGAAAAATAAGGCGAAAATAGCTAAAAAGAATTTAGGACTTACAATTAAAAAAAACAAATTATAGTTATTCCCAAGTTAGTTACAAGTAATTTGAATAAGTATTTTTGACTATAATATTTTCCCTCATAAAGACATTTAAACTCATTATTTTCAAAAACCATATAAAATACAGAAGCTTAAAGTATTCTTAAATATTGCTGTAATTGATATATTAGAGAAGTATCATGTATAATACCCATCCAACAATAATAGCTCACGATTCAAGATTATATTCACAAATCACCAAATTAGAGTGTATGCTCTACGATACTTTTGCAAAATTAAAAGCAGAAATGACTTGGAGCGTTCCCGAGACTGGCCGAAAGGGTGCGGGTTTCGGCACGGTTGAAGGAACGCAATGGGTCGGGCGGAATAAAACAAACGCCGATGCCGAGTTCTCACGAGAAATCGGGCGCATAATTAAGCAACCGATTAAGCTTTGCGAGTGCGTATTGAAAATCCGCACCGAGCAGCGAGCCGGACGCTGGCGAGCGGCGTGTACCCTAATTATAAATGATTATG
Organism: uncultured Thermoplasmata archaeon; assembly: GCA_965602865.1. Classification (GTDB taxonomy): domain Archaea; phylum Thermoplasmatota; class Penumbrarchaeia; order JAEHCK01; family JAEHCK01; genus CBFDAW01. Next base: position 1,962 of record CBFDAW010000485.1, on the reverse strand, counting down.
CTGAGCTTAATACATTTTTTGAAAAATCCGAGATAGATTGGGATGGTGATCATGCCATAGATTACTGCACTGATCCAAATAATGCGGATACGGATGGTGATGGTTCAAACGATAATATTGAATTGATATTTAAGGAATATACAGACACTTGTCATCCATTAAAAATGGAAGCTACACTTGTAAAATATGATAAAAAGGTACATACAGATGCAAATGTTATAGATATTATATATCCCTATTCTGACTGGTCAGTCTCAGGTCAATATGAAATAAAGAAAGCAAATGCAAATGAGCCACCATGGGCATCACTTGCTAAAGAATTAGCACCGCATATGATTTTTGAAGAAGACACTCAAGAATTTCCAACAAGTATATTCTTTGATGGTGATAGGGATATGAGTAATAATGGGGTGCCAACTAAATTCCCGGACGGCACAGTCGGTGCTGATGATGACTCCGATTACGGTGGGGACGGGATTAGAGATGATGTACAAAGAATAGGTTGCACAAATTGGGGCGAGGGATACTTTAAAGAGGATTCAAACAATGATGACGATCCTGCTGATGGTTTTACCGACTGGGAGAGAAAAAATGAACTACCGACAGTATACACCAAAGCTTTAAAAGGCAAAGACCCCGATACAGGTCATGAAATATTAGGGATTCAATATTGGTTCTATTATGTTTTCCATGATGATCCTAATTGAGGCGTACACCCCCACGATTGGTGGTATTTTTGGATCGTGTATGACATAGAAGACCATAAGCCGACAAGGACCTATTTCGATTTCCATCATGCCTTAAGAGAAAAAGATTGGGTCGATATATATAAAAATGGTTATCATCCTGTAATATGGTTAGACGCAAGCGGACATAGAATATTATGGAGTGGATATTATAAGACTTATTCCATATCTTGGTCTTTAGATCCTGGTATTGTAGATGGATTAGAAAGTATAATTGAAGATATAATCGGTATCGATATTCCCATCGTAGATGTAGATGCATCATTAAAGCTTGAATTAACAATTTCAGAAGATCCTATGTTTGATGGAATGCTATTTTGGAGTGGTGGAAGTACTATATTGCCCGATTTAGATTTCACTATAGAATGGGAAATTGAAATTTTTTACATAAAATACTCAGGAAGTTATACTATTGATCTTAACCCTGCATTAGAATATCTTGCATGGGAATTTAACTATTTAATGCAAAAACTTATTAAAAAAATTAATGACAAAATTGATGTTGACCTTTCTTTACCCTATTGGTGGGGTCAAATTGAACCTTGGAGGGCTGGTATGGATATATTAATCGAAGGCGAAACCTTAAATGTTAAGGATTTCAATCATTGGGTGTACATTTATGATTGGGGAACTGCACCTTTTGACCTTTATCTTGATCCTGAACCAGATTTAGCGGAGCAAAGCGTTTACTCATGTAAAGTTGGCTATGTAGGTGATAACATCTATAATGGAGACTATGCAGATATGTGGCCATATATAGATTCCAATGAAAAGACTACTGAGATCCCGTGGATGGAAATTTACGATCCTGGCAATGATTTTCCAGAAACAGGAGAATTTAGAATAGGAACTCATGACAACGGTTGGGAAGCCTGGGAATGGCGCGAAACTTATTTAAAATTGATATCTTTACCCCCTCACCTCCCTGATGATGATGATATTGATCATATTTCAGAGCCAAGACCTTGGCGTCAGGCTCAATTCTGGGAAATTCATTATTAAAGGTAATTGGAGTTAATTATTTATGCATAAGAAATTGATGATGACTCTTAGTTGTATAATAATAGTGTGTATGCTAATATCAGTTTCCGGATGTATTCAATCAGACGACAGAGGATCAAAAAGAATAAAATCAATGGATACCGCGGTTAGTGTCGGTTATGATGACATTATTTCAATAAATTTCACTTATGTGAAACAAGAATTGGAGAAAGAT
>CBFDAW010000484.1:0-3397 GCA_965602865.1 uncultured Thermoplasmata archaeon | reverse complement strand
ATACAATTCTCAGGAAAATATTTTATATTTTGCAGGCTAATTTTATTAGTAGGAGCCATTAAAGCCCCAATCGGACATATGAAACGACAAAAACCGCGATACGTGATCAATATCAGCCAAAAGAATAATGCAATCAATATGAATTTTAACCATAATAGATTCGAAACGTTCCACTTACCACTTTCGTACATCAATACTGGTACCCCCGCCGTCAAACCGCCGATGGGGTCGATATTGGTGAACCATTTGTCCATGAACACAAAGGAGGTTATCGGGATCAAAATTAAAATTACATATTTGATTTTAAAATAATGGTTCTGGTGATAAAATTTCGTGTCTCGAATAATGCTCTGGTTTGATAATATATAATTCTGGATAAGAGATAAGATACTAACAAATAATAGAACCAGCCCTAAAAAGAATAATATCTCCTTTGTTCCTGATCTGTCCCAGAACGAAACACGAATTAATACCAAACCGATTGTAACAATAAATGCAATCGAGATATTAATAAATAATTTATCCAGCCTATCTAGGATGCTGAACAATGCTAAAGCAATTATTGCAATTCCCGCCGTCCCCAGATAACCGGTTACCACATTAGGAAAAATGAATATGGTTCCCAGCATTATCCAACCTGCAAGAAATATGCCAGCCAATATATTCAAAGGCATATTCACTTTTGTTTTATTTCGAAAATGTTTAGCAATATCCTGGAGAAAACCAATCGGGCACGCCCAACCGCAAAACGATCTGCCGACAAAAAAACCGATAACACCCAGGAAGCCAAAGAGGTATAACAGCATCGCCAAGGCTTCTTTGAAGTCCAGCCGCATTAGAATAGAGGCATGCTCGAGCGCCCACAGCGGGCACACACATACCGCACCGGGTGAGGCGTTACAGAAGAAAAACGGGAAGATTAATCCGGTAGCTGCAATTCCGGCGACGCCTATTACACTTAGAAATAGAAAAATGACCTGGGATAATAACCGATAACTTCTTAAACGCATGTGAACCTAGGACTGAATATTAATACCTATATTTATGTTTATATATGCTTGTTCTTGTAATTTTGGGACACTCTTAAGATAATGGATGAAGGACGGTGGAGTGAGATGAAGGATGAAGAGTAGAGGGAAAAATTTGGAATTGATCAATTATTCGAATTCCTCGAGCCTCCATTCTTTTTCCTCTGCCAGAGTGCCGCCCCAAGAATTACTGCGATTATGATCAAAATACTTAAAACAGCGCTTAGGATCGAGGTAGTAGCACCGGAGCTTGCGGGCATACCGCTGAGCATGTCCAGCGTGGACGAGCCTTCAGAGTTTTTTGTATTTGCACCTTCATCTGTATCCAAAGCTTGGTTATCCTCCGGTTTTAATGATACTTTTACCACCATCTTTTGATATGGTTTGATTTCGAACTTACGAGCAAATAGCTCATATCCGCGTGCTTTAACGATTAAGACATAATCTCCCGGTAAAACCTTGAGCTTAAAATTACCGCACTCGTCTGTTTTGGTACAGAACTTACGAAGGAGCTGTCGTCTCAATTTAGGTTCCGGACAATCTTTATCCCGTTCGTTAGAACTGCGAGAGTTAGGAGTTTTTTCTTCTCTTGGGTTTGGAATATCTATATAATCTCTATCTTCCCTTATTACTTCATCATCATTCTTTAAATTTAAATTAGGCTCATCTTCGGGTAAGTCACTATAGGTTGCCTCTAGATCGGAGGAGAGGTCTATATTGTCCAGGTCTATGTTTCCCAAGTCTAGATCTTGTGTTTTTAATTCTTGTAATACCTTTCGTACCATCTTCGTTGGTATTACGCAAACCACCGCACCGGCGATTGGTTCATTGGTTCTTGCTTTAAACACATGACCCGAAATGATAGAGTAAGGCTTTTGCGAAGACTTTGCGCGCAAAAGATAAACATCAATAAATAGCGGTTCTTCACCAATATTGATCTCATTATAATACGTTATATGTCCTTTGGCGAATACACGCATCTCATAGTGTCCCGGCGGTACATTGAAATATTCATAGAAACCCTCTTGATTTGAGTATGTTCGCCACAGGAAAAAATCCACGGGTTTTTCACACTGCACCTCCGTCAATTTCTTATCGCAACGCTCAGGCTCAGGGTCTTTACCATCGTTATTATTGGATCGTGTATTCTCTTTCTCTTCCTTACGCTCTTTATCTTCTCTTTCCTTGCATTCTCGCTCTTGGTTCTTGTCACTGTCGCAATCTTCGTCTTCCCGGTCATCCTTTCGTTCTTTAAATTCCTTAATTGGCTCGGGCATTGACGTTTTTAACTTCGGATCACTATACGACAGCTCCACCCAGCCGAAGATCGGTTTATCTGTCTTTGCATCAAAGATATGTCCGCATAAACTCGGCCGCTCTTGCTCCACATAGGGCTTCAGCAGTATCTTAAGCTCCACCTCGTCACCGCCTTTTACAACCAGTTGCTCTTTGTACGGCTCAAAACCTTCAGAGTTCGCTACCAGTGTATATTTACCTCTAGGCACCCTGACTTCAAAATGTCCCTTTCGATCGGTTTTGGTGGTAATCGGCCGTTCATCACTGCGTTCATTAAAGATCTCAATAAACGCACCGGGTATTGGCTCTTCCTCCAATGCATTATAGACCCACCCAAAAACATGACCGTATTTTGTTGGCTCCTCGATCTTTTTCAAGACCACCTTAACTTCAACCTTCTCACCGGCGGGAACTTTAACCTCTAATGACCAACGGTGAAATCCGGCTTCGTCGACTTCGAGTGCATATACACCCCGGGATAGATCGGCGAACTCGAAATAGCCGTTTTCGTTGGTTTTTTGTCTGAAAGGATCCTCCTCGGTGACCGTTGATTCTCCGGCTTTTGTCAGATATACTATAACACCTTCAAGTGGGTTTCCATCTCCAGCCAGGACCGTTCCGATTATGGCGCCGGAGATTTCATTTTCATTACTATCGTTCTCTTGTGCTGATCCGGCAATAGCTATAAAACCGGATAAGACCATGATTAAAACCATAAAAATACAAAACACACGGTTCTTACGAATAATTCCCTTCTTAAACATTCTTGTTCCTCCAATCGATCAATTTTTGAATTATTTTTCCAATATTTACCTTATTCTTTTCGAATATATAATTGATTTATGGTACAAACACTGTTCAATGTAGAACAAACACTGAACAATTCGTGAGTGTTTTATTTTAGAGGAAAATAAGAAATGAAAATTGATAGCTAGAGGCTGTACGGGGTCTGTTAATTAGTTATTATTATAAATATATTAATAATTAAGTAAAAGAATGCATTATTAAAGCTATTGATTTGTGAGGGAGCAGGCGAGCTGGTGATTATATCATTAAAGAATTAAAGCCAGAGA
>CBFDAW010000483.1:0-3398 GCA_965602865.1 uncultured Thermoplasmata archaeon | reverse complement strand
AAATTATTAATGCTTTGGGACTATCTGGATATATAAACTCCGAAAGTTAGGTATTTATATGTTTTCTTATACTTTCTTCGTAATATCAATTTAACAATTACTACCCCAATAATAAAAATGAGGATGATTCCAAATAATGCACATCGTAACTGGGACAATTTTCCAAAACTATCTGAATCAGTATTTACTTTAGGATACTCAATAGGCGTCCCGGTGGTTCCGGTAGAGTTTGGGCCTTTACCCGCGCTATTCTCCGCTGAAACCCAATATCGATGCAACTTCCCGTGCGTTAGATTCAAATCATTGTACCTTAACACATTACCATCAACGGTGGCGAGCAATGTGTTGTTTTCTATTCCAGACCAACGATAGATGTTATAGCTCGTAATTGGTGACCCACCGTCAAAGGTAGGCGCTGACCAGGTAAGTAATATGAATCCATCTCCCACAAATGCCGTAAGGTTCAAAGGTGCCGTCGGGGGGAATAATAATGATGAGATAGTTATTTCCACGGGAGATAATAATGGATAATTATCTTGCGAACCGATTTCACCACCAATATTACCATAAGGTGTGTCTCCAAATCCGTCACTACCGGGAATATCCTGGTCTGGCCCTTTGAATAAATCCTCACCACGATAGTCGCTCCAATAATTACCACCAATGGGATAACCATTATCCCATTGGCTCTTGCCCGTCCAATCAAATATCCGAGTGCTAATTACCGAGAAAAAATTGTTATGAAAAATAACATTACTATTACTCTGATACCCGATCTGAATATTAGCATTGTTATAGAGAAATGTGTTATTATAGATTATGTTATCATTTGAAGATTGAATAGAAATCCCCTCTCGGTTGTGTAAAATTGAGTTATATGTTATAGAATTAGTGTTAGAATATCGGAGATCGATACCCTCGTTTGTATTCGATTTAATCGTATTGTTAGTAATGAAATTATTGCTTGATAGATAAAGAGTAATACCTTTTCCATTATTCATTATGGTATTATTAACGATCGTCTGTGTGCTGGAGGTTTGCAGTCTAATCCCTACCCCGTTACCTGAAATATTATTGTTTTCAATGATATTCTTATGTGAGGAATAAATGTGTATACCATACTTCATATTCAAATTGAGCTTGTTGTTGGAGATCGTATTCGAATTAGAAAAACCAAGTTGGATACCTGTAGACACATTTATAATATTCTGGTGTTCAATGAGCATGTTTGTGCAGTTTGCTAATATGATTTGCCCTGCGCCGTTTGGTATAGAGCCGCCGATCCTGTTCTTCCAGTAATATATAGGTTTTCCATTTATCATGTTTGAAATATCAATTCCATGTGTAATCCAATGCTCTAATGAAGTTCCTTCAAGAAATATTTCATCATTCGTCAATTGATTGCTCGTAAGAGTAATATTTTTAGAAAAAGCGAGATAGATTCCTAAACCATAGTTTAATACTATTTTGTTATTAGTTAGGATTTGATCGTTGGAATTAGACATAATGATTCCGGTATATGAATTAGAAATAAAATTGTTATCAAAAATATTACCGGTTGAGGATTCGATACTGATGCCGCACAATTCGTTGAGGGATATATTATTATTAAGAATAATATTATTATCAGAGTGTCCCATTTGTAAACCATAATAACTATTTGATAGTATCGTGTTGGATGATATGGTATTATTATTTGAATAAGATAAAATAATTCCAATACTGCCATTAGATACAATATTATTCATTACCTTATTCTTATTTGAAAAACCAAGCATTATTCCCACTGAGCAATTACTGACATTCTGTCCCTCGATTATTACATTAGAACAATTAGCGAGTATTACCTGGTTAGCGCCCCTAGGTACCGTGCCGTTCGTACGGTTACTCCAATAGTATATTGGTTTACCATTAACCGTATTGGTTGCATCGATGGTGTGCGTGTTCCAATGTTCGAGCAATGCACCTTCGATAGAAAGACTATTATTAACCATTGCATTATTTTCCAGTTTAACTTCTTTTGAAGAATCCAAGTAGATGCCAGAGTCGAAATTCGAGGAAATTTTATTATTAAAGATAGTAATATTTCTCGATAAAACGATATGAATATTTTCCCAGTTATTCGTAATTAAATTGTCGATAATAATATTATTATTAGATAAATACAACTGAATGCCAAAGTTATTACTAACTTCACTATTGTTTACAATAGTGTTACCGGATGAGTTAAATAAATGTATGCCCCACCAATTGTTCGAATAAGCCTTATTATTAGAGATAATATTATCATTAGATGAATAAATATAAAAGCCCTTGTTGTTATACGAAGCGTTATTGTGAGAAATAGTATTATTATTAGATGAAGAAATGTAAAAGCCCTCGTTGTTATTCGAAGCGTTATTATTTGCTATACAGTTGTTGTTTGAGGTAATTAAGCGAATTCCGTATCTCCCTGACGCGTTATTGTAAGTGATGTTATTATAATCGGATGATTCAAGATATATCCCGTAATTATCTGCTAAGGCGTTATTCTTGGTAATTGTATTATCATTCGAATTTATAAGATATATGCCGCACCCATATTGAGAGAAAATAAAATTGTTAATGATATTATTATTATTTGAACCTGCGAGAAATATACTATAATCCCAGTTCGAGGTAAAGTTATTATTTTTAATAGTATTGTTGCCAGAGTAAGAAAGCACAATTCCATCGATATTATTCGAGAAGGTATTATCAAGGATCATATTGCTACTTGAAATATTAATGAATATAGCTTCTATGTTATTTGAAAAACTATTCTTTACAATAGTGGTGTTATACGAGTTATTTAAGAATAAACCCCTCCTAAAATTTTCCTTAAAACGACAATTTGTAATACTACAATTATTTGAACAAATCACTTCAATTCCCGCATTGTTCCAATTCGACCCGTCTCCGGTTAGTGTAAAATTGGAAATATTTACCCCAGATGCGGTAATAGTTATGACATTACCAGTTCCATTGCAAATTATGGTGGTATTATCATGACCGGCGCCAATCAGTGTAATACTCTTGGTTATCGTCCGGTGCTCATAATATGTGCCGTTGAGCACGTAAATTGTATCACCGACTTCGGCAGCATCTATTGCACCTTGGATCGTTTTATATGGCTGGTTAGAACCTACATGAAGTGTTGAGGCTTTGACGTTGATAGTCGTAGCATTCAAATGAATAATACTGCTAGAACCTGAGATCAATAAAATGAAGAATATAAATGCAGCTTGGATTCCCCGAATTTCCACGATTGACCCCTTCTGGTGCTTGGATGAGTTATTAAATATGTAACCATTTTCTTTTATATATACCTAACTTTCGGAGTTTATATATCCAGATAGTCCCAAAGCATTAATAATTTT
>CBFDAW010000482.1:0-3401 GCA_965602865.1 uncultured Thermoplasmata archaeon | reverse complement strand
AGTTGAGAACGATTTGGTATTTGATGGCGAGTTGTTAGTAAAGGGAACAAATAACCAAATAATCGAAGAAAGTGGCGAAGTTCTATGCGGTGAAGAGCTTAACTGGTCGGGGCTAGTGCCCGTTTATGAAGGTACTACTGATGTATTTCCGCCTGAGAGCGAATTTGATATTTCAATTTGGGATGAAACCGGAAATAAGTGGTTTGATTCACCAGCCCCAGGCGAGCCGTTTGAAATTCATAATCAAGCACCAGTTAAACCGTTTCCTAATGGTTACAAGTATATCATCAATATTTCGGAGATCCCACCTGAATGTGATAATACTAATGAATCTTTCAATATCAAGGTTGACTGTTTAAACTTGACATTCTCAAATCCAATACCGAACAACAAAACCTGGCAAACTTCTTTAAATGTTATGGTTGGGGTGACCATTACAAAATTCGGTATTGGGTATGTAAACGGCACAAGCGTGATGTGTAGTGTCTCCACAGATAACGGGAAAACATGGAGTGATTGGGAAAGTGTTTCCGGGTTAAAGACTGCAAAAAGCGTTAATGCGAAGACTAATGTTACTTTGAAAGAAGGAAAAGATAATCTGATTAAATGGCGCGCAATGGATTCGCTCAATAACGGGCCTATACAAAGCGAAAAATATAGAATATTAGTCGATACTAAAGATGTTGTATTTTCAGATGAACTACCAACAGAAACAACCGTGTCAGAATCACAAAATGTTACAGTTGGTATTACAATATCAGATATTACCTCCGGTGTTCGAGCAACTACCATAGAATATACAATTTCTAACGATGAGGGCATAACATGGAGTTCTTGGATAAGTGTGCCAGGCCTTGAAGATGGATCGAGCATTAATGTCGCTCTAAACCTGATATTCCCCGATGGTACTGGTAACCTGATTAAATGGCGAGCCTCGGATATTGCGGATAATGGACCGAAAGAGAGTAAATCATATACAATTAAAATAAATGATACAACCTCAAAGCTAAAAGTGCGACTTCAGAATCCCCGAAACGGCTCAATAATTACTGAACCATCCATCAACCTCACATGGACCCTGGTAAATTCTAATCTATCGAATATAAAATACGACATTATTTTAGATACCGTAGGTATTCCAACTAAAATAATTAAAACTAATTATACAAAAACAAACTTGATTGTTACCAATCTCACAAATGGCAGTATATATTATTGGCAGGTTATCCCAAAGCTCGGTACTAAAAATGGTCTGTGCATCTCGGGTATTTGGTCGTTCACAATAAACATAAGTCACCGTGTACCATTTGTACTTCAAATATACCCCGGTGATAAAGAGATATTGCCGAGCAATAGACCAACTTTATCATGGTCATTAAAATACAGCGGAATTGAGAATGTTGTATACGATATACATTTAGACACCAATTATCCACCTAAACTGATTATTGAAAAGCACCCATATACAAATTTTACACCCTCAAACGAGCTCGAAGATGGAAAGACATACTATTGGAAAGTAGTGCCGCGTGTTGGTGATTTAAATGGTCCTGCATCAGAAATATGGTCGTTCAATATTGATAGTAATTATAGACCATCATTAGATTTTGACTTGAAAATTGAACCTGCTATAATAGAACTTAAACCTGGGGAATCTACTAATGTAAAAATAATTATAACAAATCTTGCGGAATTACAAAATAATATCCTATTTTCTATCAAGGAACCTGCTAATGATACAGGAATTATATTAATTCTACCTAATTTAAATGAAATAGTTTTGGATCCTCAAGAACTAATCGAGTTTAATATTACTGTTACTGCAGACAAAGACGCTAAGTCTGGCGAAGTTATATTCATAGTAGAGGCGGTTTCAAAAAGTGCTAGTAATTTAGGTTTAGACCTGAAAAAAAATGCACAACTGACTGTAAGAATCATAAATGATGATACAGAGCCTGGAAATTTACAGAATGCGAATTACTTATGGGTTATTTATATAATTTCAATAGTAATTGTGATTTTATTAGTTTTAATCTTTATAAAAATCGAAAAAGATAAACTACTATTAAATTTTCAAAGGAAAGCAATCTTTGATGCTATCAAAATGAATCCCAGCATTCATTTCAGAGAACTCATGCGGGAGTTATCTTTGAAATCGGGGACATTATCATATCATATAAATCAACTTGAAAAGAAGGGTTATATAAAATCTATTCAAAAAGGAGTATATCGCTGTTTTTATGCCAGCGGTACCAAAACGGATTTTAAAATTATAATTTCTACCATTCAACAAAGAATGCTTATCGATATTAATGAGAATCCGGGTATATCATTATCTGAACTTTCACAATCACTGGGAAAGAATAAATATATTCTTTATTATCATGCTAACATTCTTGAAGATGCTGAAATGATAATTAAAGAAAAGAGAGGAAGAATATCCACTTTTTATATTACACCAAAAGCAGCATTTTATCTTTCATAGATTAGGTCTTTTAATCATTAAAATCCCACCTTTGGAAATCCAGCTCGTTTGCCGAGTCACTATTATTCACCTAGAATTACCGCATCAGCCTTTTTGTTCTTTCCATTTATCTCTATTAACTATCTTGATCATCATATTCACTAGTCCCATCCCAGCGAACATAATAAACTGTAGAGTACAGAAATCATTTCGTTTTATAACTCATTCATTTGTCAGTATCCTTCTCCTCTTCATCGTCCAGGGTTTCTTCTAGTTCTTGGTCTTCTTCTTCAAATTCGGATTCTTCAGCAAGCTCTTTATCATATTCGAGTTCCGATTCTTCGCTCAGCTCCTCGTCTTCGTCTTCAGCTACTTCCTCAATCTCGCCTTCTTCTTCGTCAGTTTCGGTTTCCTCTTCAAACTCTTCCTCTTCTTCCTCTTTTAATTCTGCACCGCACTCCGGACAAACGGTATCTCCCTCTTCCAGAGCAGCACCGCACTCTGGGCACTCGAATTCTTCCTCTTCGAACTCGGAACCACACTCTGGGCACACGCCCTCGCCCTTGGTTACAACTGCGCCGCACTCTGGACACTCGAACTCTTTTTCTTCGCCTTCTTCTTCTTCTGGTAGTTCGACGGCTCGCGCCTCTTCTTCCTCGACCCCTTCTTCTTCGGGTTTCTTACGCATCATGGCTAATGCTACTAGAATTATTATTACAACGATTATTATTACAATTACTATTAAAATCATTGTATTATCCCCTTCATCCTCCTCCGGCTCATCTTCGGTGACCTTCTCCATATTCGGTATCTTGCCACCGGCAGCGGGAGTAATTATTTTATCGGTACCTATTGTTCCATCGAAGGTCAGGTCCTTATAACCCGAACGACTTACCTTTACAGATACATCCTTTCCAAGCCAGTCAATTGGAACGGT
>CBFDAW010000481.1:0-3406 GCA_965602865.1 uncultured Thermoplasmata archaeon | reverse complement strand
ACTTTTAAAGGACGAAAATGTGGAAGATATCTCCTGTAATGGACCCGAATACCCAATCTTCATCTATCATAGGTTACATGAGAACATACCAACTAACATCATCTTTGAATCTGATAATTACTTGGATTCGTTTATCATACGTTTAGCCCAGCGTTCAGGGAAGCATATTTCATTATCACAGCCCATGGTGGATGGTCGACTCCAGGACGGTTCAAGGATTCAATGCACACTTCAGGAAGTTACACCTAGAGGATCAACATTCACCATTCGGCGGTTTCGGGAGACTCCTCTAACTCCAATTGATTTGATCAAAAAGGGCACATTATCTGTCCAAATGGCAGCATATCTTTGGTTAACGGTGGAAAATGGAGCTTCAATTCTATTTTGTGGTGGAACAGCAAGCGGGAAAACAACGGCACTTAATGCCATATCACTTTTCATTCCACCAACAAAAAAGATCGTTTCCATAGAAGATACGAGAGAACTTAATATACCTCATCAAAACTGGATAGCTGGAGTGACTCGGGAAGGATTTGCACACGGGCAAAACCAAAGTACGGATGTGGATATGTTCGACTTGATTAAGGCTGCCTTGCGCCAGCGTCCGCAGGTTTTGGTAGTTGGTGAGGTACGCGGTAAAGAGACTTTTATTATGTTCCAAGCAATGGCTACGGGACATACAGCATATTCCACCATTCACGCTGAGAACCTTGAAATGCTAATGCAACGGCTCGAAAATCCACCCATTAGCCTACCCCGGGTGCTTCTCACATCACTGGATCTTGTAATGTTTCTCAAGCAAGTCCGGGTGGAGGATAAATTTACTAGGAAGATTACCCAGATCGTAGAGATTGTCCGAATGGACTCTGAAAATAAACAAATTATGACCGAAATACCATTCTATTGGAAGACAAATATGAATAAATTCAAATCATCCGGTCAGAGTAAAGTTTTAGATGAATATATGCGGAAAATGGATTGGTCATCTGAAAAACTCGAACTCGATCTTAAACGAAGGGCAGGGATACTTAAAACATTGGCAAATAAAGAAAAATATCTTACATCAGATTTCACACAAATGGTTGAGTCTTATTATCATAATGCACCTACAACTTATGTCGCAATTGTTGGTAAGAACAATTTATATAATAAGGTGGGGGAATATTACTGAGTGAGGTTAAAAATCAAATAAATAATGGGATCCCCGAAATAGTAAAAACATCGTTTCTATCTTTCGCCTGGAACTCCAGGTGGAACTCATATTCAATGGCAAAACATCTTCGAGCGGCAAGAGTAAATTTAACTCCAGAAGAATGGATATCCATATCTTATTTCATCTCAATAATATCGACAATGGTATACAGCATGGTGATGCTTTTATTATTTATTTTAATTCACTTTCTATGGTTTTTATACTTATTATTACTAGGTCCGTTTATTTTTGTAATTATTCTAAGCGTTTATTTGAAGATTCCTTCTTGGAAAGCTAAATCGAGAGCAAAAAAAATTGATACCTATATATTTTATGCGGTAAATTATTTAGCTACCATGTCAGCATCTGGGATTGCCCCTTTAGAAACTTTGAGGAAGCTGGCAAATAATTCGATATACGGTGAGATCTCAAAAGAGATGGCATTAGTTGTGAGAAATACTGATCTTCTGGGAATGGATTTGTATTCCGCTTTAAAAGACATAAGCGAAATCACACCCTCGGAGCGATTTAGAGAATTTATTCAGGGTTTTATAGCTACTGTTAATTCAGGAGGTAACGTGACAAAATATTTCCTCAAACGATTAGAACAATATGGTGAAGAAGAAAAAATCATTAACCAAGAGACAATTGAATCTACGGGTATGCTATCTGAAATATTCGTTGTCGTTGCAGTTGCGTTCCCACTTTTCATGACTGTGATACTTGTGGTAATGGCTCTAGCGGCTGGGGGAGATCAAGGTACATATATGGCTAACCAGCTATATTTAATATCATTAGTGTTACTACCAACAATCTTTTTTACCTTTTGGATGTTATTACAAAGTAATCAAGTCGGAGTGGAATAATGAATAAGGATATTTCTTTAATATCAAAGCAACTACCAGTAAACCTTGACCCAAATATAAAGCCGTCTATATTACTTTTAAGTACTATTATATTTATTATATTTCTTACTCTTAGTATTTTAGTTGGGTTAAAATTTATTTATATACCTTTTTTAAATTACATGGATTTGATATTGTTATGTCTTTTTGGGTCAATCCTACCTTACGGTATTTATATGAGTAAAAAGATAATTTGGATCAGGAAATTAGAACATGAAATACCAAATTTTCTAAAAGATGTTGCCGAATCAAACTCTTCAGGATTAACCATATATAATGGTATTCGGACCGCGTCTAAAGGTAATTATGGGCCTTTCACACCTGAATTAAAAAAGGTGAATTCACAATTATCATGGGGAATTTCACTTACTGATGCTTTGGATATGCTCGTGGTTAGAGTACAATCTAATATGTTAACACGAGCGGTGATATTAATCAAGGAAGCTTCACGATCGGGTGGTGAAACCTCAAAAGTACTACGTGCCGCGGCTGTTGAAGCCGAACAAATAGAAATGACAAAGAAAGCCCGCGAAACCAATATGGCAATTTATATCGCTATAGTTTATGTATCATTCTTCGTATTCGTGATGATTATTGCAGTTTTAAACTTCACGCTTATTCCTCAATTCAGTGGAAGCCAGGTCGGATTAACTGAAATGGAGAATGTGGAATCCGATATTAATTTAGATGAAACGTCAAATACAAATATGGATGTCCAAGCAATATATTTTGGTCTATATTCCATAGCAATTGTACAAGCACTAGGTGATGGTTTAGTTTGCGGTCAACTTCTATACCAAAAGCCCACTTTAGGTTTTAAGCATAGTTTTATAATGTTAATTTCTACCTTTGTATGTTTCAAATTTCTAATGCCACTTTAAATTTTGGAAAGTATATATCGATGGATTTTTAGAATATTAGGAAGATCATTGTTTTGACCTAACGTTGAATAAGGCGAATAATTCTTGGGATATTCAATATTTAATCGAAATAACCGGTGAGATATACTCACCATACTTCGTCTTCGCCAGTTCCAGCCGTCCCCTCTGCTCTTCCAATACTTTAAAAACAATTTCAGGCGTATCGGAAACCCTTACTTGATATATCTCAGCAATCCGGTCTAGCTTAGCCAGATTCTCTGGAACGCGGAGTGTAAATTGTTCGATATAGTCTTCTTCGGAATACTCTTTACCCAGTACCTCTTTATACAATCGCTTAAGGTCTGGATATCTTGGAATGAATCCCGTGGGTGTCTTAATAGCCTCGACATCATCATGCACGCGTAACTCCATCCATTTTAGCCAGTTTC
>CBFDAW010000480.1:0-3409 GCA_965602865.1 uncultured Thermoplasmata archaeon | reverse complement strand
GATTTAAAGTTACCTACGAAGCCATCAACTTCTTTTAGGGTTGTGTTGGTGAATACCTTAATTTTATCGTTATTTGTCACAGCTTGGATTAACTCGTTTAATTTCGCCTGTGGGTCTTCAGATCTTGAATTTGGCCCGTTACCGCTTTGGCTTAATATATAATGAATATGCCTAAGATTACCACCAAGCTCTGCTTCCTTTTCAACTAAATAAGTTTTAAAACCCTGTTTGGCTAGTTCAAGAGCGGCGGTCATACCCGAGAGACCGCCGCCAAGCACCAGAGTGTTCTTATTTAAAGGTAACAACATCTTTTGCAATGGCTCGAGTAACCGAGATTTTGCTACCGCCATTCTTACCAAATCCTTTGCTTTCTCAGTAGCTTTCTCGGGTTCGTGCATATGAATCCATGAACATTGATCGCGTATGTTTGCCATCTCAAATAAATAAGGATTAATACCTCCTTCTGCCGTAGTACCCCTAAATAATGGTTCATGAGTGCGTGGTGTACAGCTCGCTACTATTGTCCGGTTCAAATTATGCTCTTTGATCATTTCTGTAATATGCCCCTGAGTGTCCTCCGAACAAGTATAAAGGTTGTGTTCTGCATGGACCACATTTGGCAATGTCTTTGCAAATTCTACTACATCAGGTACGTCTACTACACCACCAATATTGATACCACAATGGCATACGAATACGCCAATCCGAGGTTCTTCATCTGTTACATCACGCTCAGGTGGGTACACCTTGGTTGTGGTCTCAGTCCAGCGTGCATCGGCAATTAGACCCGACGCTTTCGCTGCCGCCCCGGATGCCTGGGCAACGGTATCCGGAATATCCTTCGGCCCAGAAAATGCTCCGCTCACAAATATACCCGGTTTATTGGTTTCTAAGGGTGAAAAACTACCTATATTGCAAAAATTATAATGATTTAGCTCAATTCCCATCTTCTCCACAAATTTTTCCACATTATCCGGCGGCAGGAAACCGATACCAAGAACCGCCATATCAAATTCCTCGTGTTTAATCTCGTCACCATCAACATAGGATACGATTAGGTTCTTTGTCTTTGGGTCCTCTTGTATTTGAGATGCACGAGCACGTGTAAATTTGATCCCATGCTCTTTCTGAGCGCGTTCATAGTAATCATCGAATTCCTTACCATGTGCTCGGATATCCATAAAGAATATATGTGATTTGAGTCCTTTGGTGTGTTCCTGGGCAATCACCGCTTCTTTCATTGCATACATACAACAAACCGCTGAACAATATTGGTTACCGCCTTTCCCGGGGTCCTCGCGCGAGCCAACGCATTGTATGAATGCCACCTTTTGCGGCACTTCACCATCAGACGGCCGAAGCACAGTACCCGTATACGGTCCCGTGGCGCTTAAGAATCGCTCGAACTCCATGCTGGTTAATACATTCTTGTAAACACCGTATCCATACTCTTCTTTTGCTGTTGGGTCATATGGTTTGAACCCGGGTGATAGAATGATCGAGCCCACTTTAAGGTCTGTGAGCGTATCTTCCTGGTCATACTCAACTGCGTTAGCCTTACATTCTTCTGCACAGATACCACAGCCAATACATTTATCCGGGTCTATACTAAATACTAATGGTACTGCCTGAGCGTACCGGACAAATATGCCTGCGCGTGGTACCATGCCCATGTTGTATTCGTCGATCGCTTCCATGGGACATTTCGTAGCACATACGCCACAGCCGGTGCATTTATCCTCGTTAACTCGTCGAGCACGTTTTTTAACGGTCACTTGAAAATTACCGGGCTCGCCCTCGACCTTTTCAATCTCACCATTTGAGATTACGTGTATATTTTGATGCCGACCCGTGGTGACCAGTTTTGGCGCCATGATGCACATCGCACAATCGTTGGTTGGGAACGTTTTATCCAATTGTGACATTACACCGCCAATACTGGGTAATGTTTCAAGTAGATATACTTTGAACCCTGAATCCGCTAGATCGAGGGATGATTGCATGCCAGAAATTCCGCCGCCGACTACAAGTACAGACCCTACTTTATCACTTTTTAAGCTAGAAATTGGTTTAGAAGTGGTCTCTGTTGCCGGTGCAGTTTCAGGCGCAGTTTCAGGCGCAGTAGGCGGTGTAGGGGTTGGTGCTGGTGGTGGTGCTGGTGCTGGTGCAGGCTCAGGGGTTTCAGTTACAACGGGTTCAGTTGAGATGGTTTCATCTGGTGCCTCTTCTTGGGTCATTATTTACCCTCCTCCAATAATGAGATATATTTAGGCGTGGTTCCCTCTATACTATTCATTGCAATCAAGTTATTTTTTCGTAAATATACGATATGCTCGAGAACCTTATCAGTTGGTTCTTCCAACTCTTTTGCCAGATCGAGCACGGAGTATGGTTGTTTACCTGTTAATTCAAGTATTCTCTTGCGTGAATATTCATTTTTAACTGCAATATTCATCATGTCATCCCATTCATCTTGGGATTTAACATCACCATAGACATTGCCTTCCGAAGTGATTTTGTATTCTTTGGCAATTAATGCACGTAATCTAAAATCGATCGCTGCTTTCTCGGCGGCGTCTAAATTCGCCAGTAATTTTTGATTTGGTTCGGGCGGTCGTAACGGACTAGGGCCTAATTCTTTGATTTGCTCGGTAAATTCTGTGACCACTTTAGAAAATCTCTCACCCTCGGATGCTGAGACCCATTCCAAGTGCAATCTTTTTGCGTCAAAGCCAGCTTCGGTTAATAATCTTTTTGTCAATGCAATTTTATTTTTGGTATGATAATTACCTGAGATATAATGACAGTCTCCTAAATGACAGTCGCCGATGAAAATGCCATCAGCGCCTGATTTGAAAATTGAGATTAAAATATATGGATCGATTCGCGTACTGCACATTACACGGATAACACGAATATTTGTAGGATATTGATACCTACTAACTCCACATAAATCCGCACCGGCGTATGAACACCAATTACATAAGAACCCGATAATCTTTGGTTCGAATCCTGGTACTGCCTCGATTGGGGTTGATGGTTGTGTTTCCGGTTCAATATTAGGTACTTCTGTACCAATCTCTGTTTGTGCTGTTGTTACCGTTTCAGATGTAAGTTGTGTCGTTGTTTCTTCAGTCATTGTCATTTAGCACACCTCCATTTTGACCAAAGCAGCTCTCGCTTCCGCCAGCAGTTGCTCATCGGTGAAATTCCGCATGGTAATCGCTTTTTCCGGACAAACTGAAGCACATGCACCACAACCTTTGCAGGCAGCTAATATTGTTACCGCTTTATCTTCTTCGTTCTTTTGAATTGCCCCGTATGGACAGATCGTCACACATGTGCCACAGCCCGTGCATTTATCAGGATCTACTTGTGAAGTAATTGCCTCAGCAATTACATAACCATT
>CBFDAW010000479.1:0-3411 GCA_965602865.1 uncultured Thermoplasmata archaeon | reverse complement strand
GCGGGTGTGAGGGGGTGAGAGTGTGAGAGTGGGCGGGGGTGAGGGCTCGGTTAGACTCTTCCCACTTCCCTCTTACCAGTGATTACCCACGCAAATAAATCGTAACGGTCTCACCAACAATTATAATTATTTTAATATCGTAGTGATCTCCCCCTCCCGCCAGTGATTTCCATCAATAATAAATCGAAACGGTCTGAATACACTTCCTCTCAACCCATAATCAAATCCTAAAACTCTCACCATCATTTGGTAAATGAATTTGATATTGTTCACCCAGCTCCTGGTGCAATGTTTTTCTGTTATCACCATGGAAAAGAACAATATGTTCCGGGTCGCAGTTATTTGCAAACTCTATCAATTCGTTATGTCCTGCGTGGGCTGAAAAATCATAATACTGGACATCAAGATTTATTTTTTCTTGCACACCATAGATATTTATCAATCCTTTATCCAGCAATAGTCTACCATTCGTGCCTTCGACCTGGTAACCAGTTAAAAATAATGCGTTTTTAGGATTATGATTCAATTCTTTAATATATCTCAGCACCGGTCCGCCATCCAGCATACCGCTCGTGGTGACGATCACTTCTCCACTTAGCGCTTTTTTGCGTTGGTCATTCCTGCGGATCCTGTGGATTTTCTCGAAAATACGGTGTAATTTTTTTTCATTGGCGATAAACCTGGGTTCTTTTAAGATTAATCTGGTGACTTTATTACCCAAGCCATCTAACCAGATATCCAAACCCATATCCGCAAGTATCAATAAGATTTCCTGGGTCCTCCCCACGGCAAATGCGGGAATGATAACCTTTCCACCTCGGTCTATTACTTTTTTTATATTCTCCTGGAATGAGTATTCGATTTTTTGTCTAAGCTCATGGTCGCGATCGGCATATGTCGATTCCATAATTAGGATATCACATTTCTTCCCCCTAGTGCCATTAACTAACCTTGTATCAATGGTATTAATATCACCGGTATACAATAATCTAAGTCCGTCATTGAATTCTATCTCGAACATAGTGGCACCGGGAATATGCCCCGCCGAATGAACAAACAACTTACAATGATCCAAATTATATCTTGAATCCATTTCCACATGACGCATGTTTTCGAATATATTTCTTATATCTTCTCTCGAATACATTTTCGTGTACCCTTCCATCTCACAAATCTTCAAATTATCCTTCAGTAGGATCTCGGAAAGATTATATGTCATCTGTGATGTGAAAAACGGTGCTTGGTTTCGTCGTGTAAGCCATGGGATCATTCCGGAATGGTCCAGGTGTGCATGTGTTAAAAATATATAGTTCACGGGCGGTGCTTCTAGTGGGTATGTGGGCGGATTACTAGGCGTCAAGCCGTAATCAAAAATACCTCTGAATTCACCATTTTCTACTAAAAGTGCGGCGCTGCCAATCTCGTTAGAACCGCCCAAAAATGTCAATTTCAAATTAAAACCTCTTATCATTTCGCACAAAATATAACCTTTTTTGACAAATAATATGAACACCGCTTAAATATCTTTCCTATTATGAAGAATTAAGTAAAGTTCAACAACCACAAAAAAAAGCTGGAAGGGAATTAACAATTCCCTTCCATGGGGGGAGGAGATAATCATTTTATAATTGTGAAATTTTTTATTCAAATACTTGGTTGAAGATTTGTATCGATCTCCATGTTCGGTAATTGCTCAAAACCGTATGTATCGTTTATTCCGGTCATAATTGTGAATAACTTGATTTCGTTTTTAGACTCAGGATTAATCCTTGCTCCAAGAATTATATTTGCTTTTGGTTTCAATTTCCTTGTAATATTCTTAGTAATTTCATTGGTTAATTCTAAAGATAGCTCAGGGCCGCCAGTGATATGTATCAATGCACTTTGTGCTTTATTGTAATCTAAATTCAATAATGGATTATTCAAAGTGTTTTTCACGATCTCATCGGGATCCCCAGTAGTAGATTTACCATAGCACATTAAAGTCAATCTGCCGTTTTGCATGATCGTCTTTATATCTGCAAAATCTAAATTAATAAGCGATGGCTTGGTCATAGTTTCCGTTATCCCGCTCACCACTTCCGTTATCAGATCATCGATTCGATTAAATGCTTTATCAAGTGGTAGGTCAGGTGCTAAATCCAATAATTTATTATTATTAATCACTAATAAACTATGAGCGCTCTTTGACAGCTGGCGTAACCCTTGCTTTGCTCTTAGTTTACGACCGAACTCAAAGTAAAATGGCATGGTAACAACCGCAATTACGATCACACCCTTAGCCCGGGCGAGGTCGGCAATCACCGGCGCCGCACCAGTGCCTGTACCTCCACCCATACCGGCTATTAAGAATATGAGTTCTGCATCCTTTAATATTCTTTCCATTTCCACCCTGGATGCTTTTGCGCATTGTTCACCCAGCTTAGGTTCACCACCTGCGCCCATTCCGCGTGTCAGCTCAGTACCTATCAACATTTTGCAGTCTGCATTTACCAGTTCAAGTTGTTGTCTATCCGTATTAATGGCAATTGTCTTTGCACCGGAAATATTTTGCGAGTTCAATTGATCTATACAATTATTACCCGCTCCACCAACACCAACCACTAGAATCTTAGGTAAAACCGGTAATCCCAATGGGCTTTTTTCCTCATCAACATTTGTCTTCTGTTGCTCATTGAAATCATTATTCATATTTAGCTCCATTCCAATCCTCAATGATCCCTATTTATACACTTGGATCAATTTTCGATGCCATCTTGCTTTTGAACCCGAGATATTTGATCAACTTTGGGAGATCTAAATAACCCTCGGAAAGTTACTCATACTACTGAGTCATTTCCGAGGGTACCTAGGGTCTATTAGGTTGCATCCCATCGCCTTTCCACTAACCAAACCAGCTTTAATTGTAACTCCAAGCCACCATAGTTAAATGTAATAAATATTAAATGATTTTTTTCCTGAATAAACTACGAATCTATCTTTTTAGGAATTTCATATATTGTTCTTCTATGGCTTCTAGTTCCATCATCTTTTGGTTAGCTTCCACCTTCTTTTCTATTTTCTCCATCACCATATCTATCCGGTGATATAGCATATCTCTAACCGCCGTCCGAATCGCTTCAGAACGTGAAGAGAAATCTTCGATTTTTACAAGAAAATCTAATTGACGAATGAATGATTTTGGTAATCGTAATGTGATTTTATCGTCGTTCATGAACAACCCTGGGGATTTTGTACATACAATAGACCTACAATGTATGACAAATGACATACATGTATCACTCTTAAACTATTTAAAATTTATTAAAAATCTTTGATTCCTGACACCAGACTCTTACATGCTATAGATACAAGGACTATCCTTGGCAAAATTCAAAATATAAAATGCTTTGAAAACAAGATTATATCAAT
>CBFDAW010000478.1:0-3427 GCA_965602865.1 uncultured Thermoplasmata archaeon | reverse complement strand
TTTTCATTACTGGAAAACATCCCCCAATTATAAGATGTAAATGTAGACATCGGTGTGATTTCGCCTGTGAAATACCCGTCCTTATAGAGCATTACCGGAATGCCTGTAATGTGTGTTGAGCCGTTGATAAATGTAATTGTAGTTTTTATGACCTCGGTTGAGAAAAAACAAGTTTTTGCCGGGAAAATATTAATTGTATTATCTGTTGACACAGTAATATATCTCAAGGATGTATAATACTGATACATATTATAAGAATCATAAGTGTAAATTTTGAATTTCCCGATCGGATGATACGGTTCTGTGTCACTTAGACTATAGCCTATAATATATGTATCCAGTACATCAAAGGTCCATTGTAGTACCGTGGAACCGGTGCCAGTTACATACTGTTGGGTAAGTTCGTATGCGTACTCCGATTTTGTGTAAAAAATGCCAATCCAGCCACTTACCGTTTCCTCGGTAACTAACGAGGGATAGTTTTTCGCAATTCCAGAAAGACCAAACTGGTGGTATAATTCATTGAAATTACTCTCATTGAATTGTTCTACATTTAGGCTGATCTTGTTTATCGAGAATGATTCCGTATTAAATAGCCAAGTGGATGATACCCCGTCAAACCATGTGAATGTAGGATCGATTATTCTTATAATTGTAGACGCCTGCGGATTTTTATTTTTTAATTCGTTGTTCCAATCCATATAATCTTCATATACGTAAACATTGATCACATAGGTCCCAATATTGTTGAATTTATAGTTCCAGGTTAAACCCGTTGAAGGTATTGAGAATGTGGTTGAATATACGTCCGTAGAATCTTTATTAATATGAACATGGATGGTTCCATCTGTTTTTTGATAGAGTTCTTCCAAATAATACGCAGGATAATAACTGCTCTTGTATCTGGATAAGAACTCCTCAGTGGTATTTTTCGGATTAAATGACCATAAATACGATTCAAAATTATCCGTGTGTCCGGGTAGTAAAGTATAATATTTAGGTGAGACCGTGGTATATAGATTCGGGTATACGGCGGTATTATTATAAGCACATTTCTTCTCAAGTTTCATTTTACTTATTTCCCATTGCGAAAATGTGGTCCCGATTGGAAGGTCGGTATCGTTGACGATGCCAGTAAATTGTAACATGCCCGGTGTGGTTGTGTGATATTGAAAGTACGCTACACCGTTTGTTGCATTTGCACTAAGCTTTTCCACAAAATAATAATTAAAATATACATAAAGATAAACCACTCTGGCATCCAAGGGTACTCTCGTACCATCCGGGTTGAGAGTCTCTACATCCACAGTTATGGTTACATTTTGTTCAACGGTCGTTACAACGGGGCTTGTCTTCAAATCCATAACAAATGTTTCCCATATCTCATCTTCGGATACCAAGGAACCTTTTGGTGTTGGGTCATCGGAATCCAATATGCCATCACCGTCCGTATCAGGATTATTAGGGTCCGTGCCAATGGCGTTTTCATAATCGTCAGACCAGCGATCGTAGTCAGAATCTTTTGGTTTAATGGCGGATATCTCTCCTATTGGAGTAAATATTGAAAATATAAACAATATAACCAAACATATACAAATCCAGGTCTTTGCGAACCTCACGCCCATAATATCAACCTCTAATTAATTCTTACTTAATTTTAAATAATTACATAGGTATATTTAACCGTTATAGAACCGGATTTCTCCATATCTGGCTTAGTTGTCTATATTTATACTTTTTGGCATGAAAATTGTCCATATGGAATCACGAAGAAAAAAAATAACTATTTTTCACAAAAAAGGTTATTAAAGCCATGGAGCTAGAATAAAGTAAATGCCAAAGAAGACCAGTATTAGTCCACAGATACCAAATACAATAGCGTGAACTTGCTTGGTCCAGATCTTTTTGGATTTATTGACGCTGTATGACACCAACCAGTCCCAGGCGAGGTCACAGGATTCATGGACGATTATGAAGATAAGAATGCCAAACCAACCAAAGGTAAGAGCTGTTATGATAAGCAGCACGCCAACCGTTGCCCACCATAGGATGAAATACGGGTTTGAAATCGTTGTTAGGATTCCAGCAATCATAGGATGCATCGGGAATGCCCGCTTAATTACCTCGGTGTCACTTCGAATCAAAACCATTCGCACACCCATAAATAATAACAATCCACCCCCGGCTAAACCGATTACCAATCTAACCCAAATATTATCGAAAACAAAGCTGAACCCCGCGGCTAGAGCTAGAATCAATGGAACCTCAACTATTAGATGCCCGAGTGCGATCCAAGCACCGGCATGCCGGTGCTCCGCACCCTTGGCTATTGCGGCGGCGAACACGGGGCCAGGCATGAGCACACCGGTTAATGAAATAATACCAACCGTGAGTAGGAACCCGAGTAGTTCAATCATATGGTTAAAATTCATTTTTAGTATTTAAGAGATGGCTATTTTACTAACGCGTAACAATAAATGGCAAAATAATTATATGACCAGTATTATACCGTTTACGGATAAGTGATACACATGAAACGAAAATGTCCTCGATGTCAGATTAATCTCCAGATCATGAAAGTACGTGATATTGAACTCGATGCGTGCCCGAAATGCATGGGTATTTGGTTCGATTCTAAAGAATTGGACAAAATCATAGGTGCCACAAAATCATTTGAAGAGATGGCATACCTGTCGCAGCCTCTGGGCATGAAACTCAACTGCCCTAATTGCCATCAGAAGATGCATTATTCTACGATTAAGAATGTCACTATCGATTTTTGCCGGAAATGCGAGGGTGTGTGGCTGGATACCGGCGAGCTTTCCGAACTGGCTTCGCACCTACCAGAACCAAAAATTACTGATCTTAATGCACCGTACGATATTAAGGTCAATGAATCTGATGGCTTTCTAGATAAGGTTAAGAATATTTTTTCTAAGAAATAATTTTTTTTATGTAGTATTATCGGGATGTTCGATTCAATAATAATCGACCACTATAATATTATGACGATTATGATCGTTGGGAGAACCACTATGTAGTGTTATTAAAATTAATCGTTGGTGTGGGAGTGTGTGGGTCGTAAAATTGTGAAATATATCTTTTATTATTTTTCACAATTTTAGGGCCGGAGAATTTTAGTTAGGCAGGAAATATAATAATGAAAAATTCTCCTGGTGTGGGAGTGTGTGGGTTTGGGAGTGTGTGAGTGTGTGGGTTCGTTCGGATTATTCCTCACTCTTCATATTATCACCTTTCGAGATCGGGTGCTGATTCATTTTTTCTGAGATAGGATTGGGGTTAACAGCTATAATTTGGTATACGAGCCTAAACCAACGAAATATAATCAGAGCCTGATAAGCGGATTTCAATTAGAGCCTAACGAAGTGGCTCCCGAACCCGAGTATAATGGAGTGATATATTAAAT
>CBFDAW010000477.1:0-3433 GCA_965602865.1 uncultured Thermoplasmata archaeon | reverse complement strand
AGAGCCCGCTCCTATCTCAGTAAAAATGAATCAGCACCCGCTCCCGAATTTAAATTAATAAAACTGCATAGCGGTCCTCCCCTCGTACCAGCGTGTAATTTCATTATACACTCAAAGCGGTCCTGCCCTCCTGCCAACGATTATAATCGTCATAATATTATAGTGGTCGATCAATATTAAATCGAACATCCCGATATCTAAGCATCAAATCGAATGGGAAATATATTGAAAAACCTATATAAATACAAATAACTATTATACTTATTACTTTTACCACGAGATATAAATAATTAGGAGAAATAAATACGAATCCAAAGTCTCATTTACCATTATTGATAACTATTCTACTCTTAGTAAGTACATTGAATTTATTATATTTTGAAGATTCTACTGTGAAAGTAAAAGCAGCGACCTTAAAAGTCGGTCCCAACGAAATATATAATAGAATTCAAGACGCCATTGACGATGCTAACGCCGGGGATGTGATATTCGTTCGAAATGGGATATATTACGAACATTTGAACATCTCGAAACAATTATCTCTGACCGGCGAGAGCAAAGAGTCCACGATTATTAATGGTAGCGAGGAAATTGGAAACACTATGCACATAAGTGCAAATGGAACAACTATATCGGGATTTACTATACTCGGTGGTGGCGCCACATGGGGTGACGCCGGGTTAAAGCTCGAAGGTGTGCGGGATTGCCAGATTACTGATAATATTGTAACGGTAAGCAACTATTGCGGTATCAAGCTGCTATTTTCCAATAATAATACCATAGATAATAATACGATATCTAAAAATAACGAGTCCGGCATATTTCTCGAAGAATCATCGGGTAATACTATTTCAAACAACATGGTCTACCCGGACAACTTGGTGGGGATCTCCGTTGGTTTTTCTAATCTTAATAAAATTTCAAATAATGAAATCACTGAGAATAAGTTAATGGGAATTGATACCTGGGATTCCAATGAAAATATCTACAAAAAAAATCGTATCTCTTCGAACCAGGGGAATGCCATAGAATTTTGGAATGCTAACAACAATTTGTTCATAGAAAATGAAGTGTCATTCAATCAAAAGGACGGGATCCATAGCCAGTCCTCGATGAATAATACCTTTAAAAACAACTCATTAATCGAAAACGGCTTTTCATTCGGTGGATACTTTGTAAAGCATTGGAACACTCACACTATTGCGGAATCAAACACCGTGAACGGGAGACCGGTTCTTTATTGGCGGGATAGAAATAGTGGAACCGTCCCAACCGGTGCGGGTCAAATAATTCTAGCGAACTGCACAAATGTCCAAGTAAAGAACCAGGATATAAGCAAGACCTCGGAAGGCATCGTATTGGGGTTCTCAAGCCAGAACCGGATCGAAAACAACGACGTCACCTCGAACAGCCGTTATGGCATCGCCGCCTGGAGATCGAATGGTAACTATATTGCCAATAATAATATCGCCTCTAACAAGAACTTTGGCATATCAATTCTATATTCAGATAATAACAATATTACCGGTAATACGATCTCAAAGAATAAGGATGGCATTGAGCTGCGAGCTGCCAAGAATCATAAACTATTTGATAATGAATTAACCGATAATGGCGTTTTCATATCTGGAAATTTAATCGAATCATGGCGTCTGGAATTTTCCAACGAAATCGTTGATGACGAGGGCACCGTTCTTTGGGCGTATTCGAGTCAATATTGGAATACCCACACCATTGCCCAATCGAACACGATCAATAATAAACCCATAATTTACTGGAAGAACCGTAATGATGGTACAATACCATTCGGCGCTAGCCAGGTTATACTTGCAAACTGTACAAATGTAATTGTCAAGTTCCAAAATCTAACCGGCGGCTCATTTGGGGTCGAACTTGGTTTTTCGTCAAAAAATATCATTTATAACAATACGGTTTCATCTAACATCTGGCATGGAATATACCTTGAATCTTCGGACAATAACAACATTACCGATACCTTCATTTTCGCGAATAAATTGAATGGAATTTATCTTGACTTCTCGAATAGAAATACTATCTCAAATAACAAGATCTCATCTAACCATAAGAACGGAATCTACCTGTTTTTCTCGAAATATAACATTATTTCAAAAAATAATATTATCTCCAATGAAGACAACGGTCTTCACCTTGACCTGGAGAGTAATAATAATAACATTTTTTACAATGATTTCATAGATAATCAGAACCAGGCAACCGACCACGGCATTAACCAGTGGGGTGTTGATTACCCCAAGGGCGGTAACTATTGGAGCGATTTTTCAGGAGTGGATAATTATATAGGCCCGGAGCAGAATATCAGCGGCAAAGACGGTCTTAGTGATATATCGTATGAAGGTATCGTGAGTTGGGAAAGCATCCGTGATGAATATCCATTGATGTTACGATGGAAAAAAGCATTACAAAAGCCCTCTGCACCGCAGAACCTTCAAATAAATGCAGGAGACGATTACCTGTCACTAAGCTGGTCACTGCCAGCATCCGAGGGCGGGGCGGCGATTACCGGGTACAATATATATCGTGGAACCCAACCAGGCACCGAAACATTTCTTACCGGTATAGGAACTGGATTTTCATATAACGATACTAATCTAACCAATGGAAAAACGTACTATTACACACTCTCAGCACTGAGCATTCGTGGAGAGGGCGTAAATTCTTCTGAAGTGCATGCCGCGCCGGGGTCCGAGACCGATTCTGATGCTGACGAACCGGGCATATTTTTATTCCTGGGGATTCTAATTATTATTATTTGGATAATAATAATTATCCTGATCTTTATTATGATGCGAAAAAAACCAAAAAAGGTGAATAATAAAAAACCAGAAAATAAAAAAAAGTTTCGTAAAGATAGCGATTAATTACGCATTTTTTTATAACGTCTATTGGAAATTCAACCTAAACCGCCGATTCGTTCTTTAAATACTCGATTATCTGGTATTCCCGCACTAAAGTACGGGGTATTTCATTGAATTATCGTGAAATATTAATAAAAAAATGCGTCAATTGTCATTCGTTTTGCATAGCATTTTTTTATTTTTTAGTTACCTGTTGTTGAGCCGCTATGGTTACTACGGTGGCTATAGATGGCGCTCGAGTTATGGTTTGAGTTTGGGCATTAGTTGCAGTTGTCTGTGAGACTTGAGATTTAATTTATCTCTCCTTGTATCCCACAATTTGGACCTTGGAGTGCCCGGGATATGGATTTGGCTCGGTTTGACTCGGATGTCTCATCCTCATTAATTTTTGTTTTAGTTTCCAGACTGTTTTCAGACTCTGATTTAAACTTAACTGGTCTTTTTTTTCTTTTATTATGACGAATTAAAAATGTTAAAAATATAACGTGTGCGGAACAAACGGTGTTGGTAAAATCCTTTTGATTTTTAGCTGTTGG
>CBFDAW010000476.1:0-3439 GCA_965602865.1 uncultured Thermoplasmata archaeon | reverse complement strand
GCAGAAGATGCGAAAAAAGGCGAAGTAGTATTAACGGTCACGGCAGTCTCCGGGAAGGCTGCCGAGTATGATCTGGTCGTCGAAGAAAATGCTGAATTAACAGTGAAGATATTTGGAATTGATAAGCCTGAAACCGATAAATCCTCGACTTTGTTCACATTTTTAAACATTTTATTCATTATCATTATACTCATCATTATCCTGGCACTGGCAATCATTATTAATAACCGAAGGAAGCGTAAAGAGAAAAAATCTACGAAAGAAACGGTAACCGTAAAGCCCGGTGAGCATCCCACAGCTGTGATTTCCGTGGGTCAGGTATCGACGGTCACACACCTACCCGGTTCGGCAGTTGCTAATGTTGGTGAGCAATCATTAGGTTCAACTTCCTCAACACCGGTCTTGGCAAGCTCACCATCGACTGCTCAAACTCCTGCTTCGCAGCAAATACCGCAGGTTGCAAGGCTGCCGCAATTGCCGCCTGCACAGAGTCAAACAACTAAACCTGGGGCTGGTGTAACTACACCGGAACCAACCGTAGTGCCTCCATCTCCAACATTGCAAGAAACGGAAATACCCCCCATTGCACGAATTTCAAGTACTCAAGAAAAATAGTGCCCTTTCACTCAATTATTTCTCTTTATTCTGCTCCGTCCCGGCTTCTTTTTGAATCGGTTGCGTCTCTTCTACCTTGGTGGTATCAGGCAAATGAACGGCTGGGGATTGTATGGGCGTAGCCGGCTGCACCACTTTGGGGACCGTGATATTTTGTGCACCGGCGCTATTCGAGCTAACAGGGGCGGCAATAGTAGCTTTTTGTTCGGTGGCTGGCGCGGCGGCATCTATCTTAGCCGGCGGCAGCTGCGGAAGCCTCACGACATATGCACTTTGGGCGGTAACCGACCCCGAAACGGCGTATGTGGATTTTGCCAACTGAGGTACCGCCGGGGCTGCCGGAGGCGCCAATTGCTGTGCGGAACCCAGGGCAGTCGCCGGTGCCGGCAGCTGGCCAACCGCTATTACCGGTGCGCCGAGCTCACTGGGTTTAATACTAACGGTACTTGCAAGAGATAATTCCTTGTAACGATGCTTCATTCTTTTTATAGCTACGATAACGAAAAGTTGAACGATCAAAATTATAATCAATATAAGCAAAAGTATCCAAAACTCTTCACTAAACATGGAACCTTTTGATTTCCGTGTTTCTTGCTCGGGCGGTTCCGTGTTTAGAAAGATAGTGTCATGAACAGGATTGGCAATATTTCCAGCATAATCGTTGACTCTGAAATATATTCTTTTTTCGCCATCACCACCGTCCAATTCGAACGACCGTGTGCCCGTATAGTTTTCCCATGGACACCAGATTAATCCATCGGTGCTGAATGAAATCTGACATATCCCTGAAGTATTATCCAAGGCGCTAAGTTTAAGAGAAGTATGTGTCGAGTTAGTCTCTGTGGCACCATCATTTATCAGGACCCATATCGAATGCGGCGTCGAAGTATCCAAGGTTATCGAGTCAAATACGGGCTCGGCAATGTTTCCGGCTTTATCACTTACTTTGAAATATATTGTCTTTTTACCATCACCGGTGGGCAGCGACATAGTTTTTCTGGATCTGAACGATTCCCAGGGGTACCAGGTATTTCCATTAAAACTCAATGATATTTCCGAAACACCGGAAACCGAATCGGATGCAAAAAGATCAACTATGACCTCTTCAGAGGTTGCATAATCTTTATCATTATTTATCAATATATATGCCTCTTCGGGCGGCGTAGTATCCAGGATTATCGTATCGAAAACGGGGATTGCCGTATTGCCAGTATAATCACGTACCCTGAAATATACGCTCTTATTGCCCTCGGGGTTGGGCAGTGAAAATGACCTGGTTGTGTTATATGGTTCCCAATCCGACCATTTTGAACCATCGGTGCTAAATGACATTTGTGATACTCCGGAACCAATATCCTCGGCTTGTAGGGATAGCACTACTTCAGAGGTCGTGGTGTATTCATCGCCATTATTGATAAATATAGAGAGAGGCTCTGGTATTTGGTCATCGAAAAGAAAAGTAGTACCTTCGCTTGGGATTTCCAGATTGCCAACCTTATCGGTCCCGCGAGTGCGGATAAGATACTGGGTCCCGGCTGCCCACGGAACATGGCTCCCCGTCATCCATTGAATATTACTTGAGTCAAAGGTCCATTTGTCAGCACCGGTTACCGGCAGCCACGCTGGAGGCGCAAGCCAAGCTGTGCCGTCCCAATAATTATTATCCTTTGAACACCTAATGTTAATTTCAACTTTCTCAACCCCGGAACCACTATAATCAGTGGCGGTACCTGAAATAGTATCTAAATTATTCCACCAGGCATTATTTATTGGGGTTTCGATAATGGTTTGTGGTCCATTGGTATCAATAGTGAATAGACATACACTATCCGGTACCTCAACATTAGCGGCAATGTCTGTTGCTCGTGATTGAATATTGTATTTAATTCCCGATTCCCAAGGTACATTCCTCGAATCATAGGTCCAGTTAGTTGTCCCGGTTGCCCTTAACCATGTTTTTTGGAAACCCCAGCCAAAACCATCCCAATATGTGTTATCACTAAGCCTTTTAAGTGCAATTTCCACTTTATATATCCCTGAGCCAACTATACCATCCGTAGCCTTACCAAAGACCCAATCCAGACGTCTGTAGAACTCGTTATTTATCGGTACGTCGGGTGCGGTGCTAGGCGCTAATGTGTCGACCAGTAATTCCCTGGGGATACTATGTTCTGTCCAAGTGTCATCTTCATCTTGTGTTCGTGCTTTCCAATACCAGGTCCCATCGGGAAGTTCAGAATAACTTGTGCCCGTACCAAACTCCCAGCGTTGTTCAGTAGTTTTCTGGATGCCTGAGTCGTACGCGATATTTTCGAATGCACTATCGTTTGCGATGAGCACCTGAAACGCGTTTTGATCCTTCGAATCACGATCTTGGAATATCCATACAAAGATCGGCCTATTGTGAGTTAATATGCTATTATCGATCGGATCGACTATAATCGTGGTGGGTAAACAATTATATGATATTTTAAGTTCAGCTAATGCGGGTGAGTCAGTAAAAATATCCATATTAAAATAAACTTTATACTGGATCCACTGTTCGCCGTCATGCTCCGACCAGATATTTACGGGTGAGGAGGTATAATATGTTGCAGTTTTACCATCCGGACCAACAAAGCTTTTATTATACAATACAGATTTATTATTTCCCGATCTAAGCTGGAACCGAAGACTTGTCTTGGCTGGAATATCCGCCTCCCAGCTTAGCGTTCTAAAATCCGGATTAGACCCCGTATCATGCGCTGAAGAAATATATGTTCCATTTTTAGGATGGGAAAAGTGTTTATATATCCAGGTATCATCATTGTACCAGCCCCAATAT
>CBFDAW010000475.1:0-3454 GCA_965602865.1 uncultured Thermoplasmata archaeon | reverse complement strand
GTTTCATAGGAAATTATGACCTTTGCCGACTGTACTAGTTCCTCTTCTAATGCGAAAATTAACAATAATAATATTTCTACCATGAACTATAAAGGATATGGTATTCTTCTACGATATTCTATTAATAGCATTGTAATAAACAACAACATAAACACAAACGAAAGTTATGGATTTGGTATTTACGTATATTATTCAGATAATAATAAAATTTCAAATAATACAATTAATACCATTAGTGATAATGCATATGGAATTTTGGTGGAATCGTATTCTAAAAAAAACACATTAGGGGGCAACATAATAGATACAGCTGGTCAGCAAGCACATGGTATGTATTTAAAGGTATATTCAAATAATACCAATTTATTAAATAATACCATAATAACTACTGGTTCATCGGCGCATGGGATCCTAATTTCAAGATCGAATAAAACTTATGTATTAAATTGCACAGTCACCACTAATCCCACAAATGGGTTTGGTTTCAAGTTTGATGGTATGAATAATCCCATGATGTATGCTACTATTACAAATTCAACCATAACTGGTGCGTCTAGTGGCGGTGATATTGTCGCCACCCAGAAAGTAAACATAACCACAATAAATTGTATATTTTCGACAGTGGAGCTTACAGCTAACGATGGCGGTGTATTACAGGTGAAGAATTATCTAAATCTCCAGGTGTTTTACAACAACGGAACAGCTACTATTGAAGGCGCGGATGTGGAAATTACGGATAATGGTGACAAGATTTATGCGACTTCTGATTATGGGGGGTATGATCCACAGACTAATAGTAATGGTAGGTTAAATAACCTAGTAATTACAGACCGGTGGTATATCTATAATAATACCTCAATAGAGAATGTGACGGTGATCAGTGTAAAAAAGACTATTGACCGCTCTTGGGAAGAAATTCGAGGTGATGTGAATATGAGTTCATCACATACCGAAAATTTCATCGCTTCAGATATCGTTGCACCGGAAACACCCGCTGGCGTAGAAGTCACACGAATGCCTGGAACTAATACTCTTAAA
This sequence comes from uncultured Thermoplasmata archaeon, assembly GCA_965602865.1. Classification (GTDB taxonomy): domain Archaea; phylum Thermoplasmatota; class Penumbrarchaeia; order JAEHCK01; family JAEHCK01; genus CBFDAW01. The sequence goes on along the minus strand of CBFDAW010000475.1, from coordinate 2,416 downwards.
ATTTCGTGGAAGATTGATTCGGATATTAGTCTAGATATTATCAATCACACTGTTCTTACAAATAAAACCGGAATTTGGTCGGTATTAATAAATGTAACACATCCACAAAATTGGACCTTAGATGAGAATTTGGAAGATAGCCGCTGGTATTTTTATAAAATACGAGCGTGGGATCAAGTTGGTTTATACTCAGGGTATTCAACGGTTGTAAGTTATTTTCTAACTGACATTACCGAACCCAGCACACCCGCCAATTTAAGTGTCCGCCCGGCTTTGGGCGGTAACGAATTTAAAATAACCTGGGATAAAAATTCTGATGATACAATACATTATGAGATATATTGGAGAACTCCAATAACGCGTGCCTGGATACGAATGAATAATGTAACCCACCCAACTAATTTGGTAATCTTGTCGAACGATAGCCTGGTGAATGGAACTACATATGATTTCAAGATCCGAGCCTGGGATGAGGTGCCATTACACTCGAATTTTTCTTCACCGGTATCAGCAGTACATAGGGATTATGTAAAACCCGAAAAACCCATGAACTTGTATGCTAGCGCAATCTCGGATTCTGTCATTAACCTTACCTGGGAAGCAAGTTCTAGTTTTGATGTAGTTGGTTATAGTATATTCATTAATCAATCAGACACCGGTTCCGGTGGACCGTATGCAATGCAAGATCAGGTAAATACCCTCTCTTATCAATTTATTAATCTAATGGAAAATACCACCTATTTTTTCGTAGTTTGTGCCGTTGATGAAGCGAATAACCCGTCTTTGTACTCAAACGAGGCATGGAGGGCTACATTAATGATCCCGCCGGGAATGCCTATTATGGACACGCTGCCGACTTACACCAATGATTTATTGCTCGAAGTCACGGGGAATGCCGAGCTAAATACTACCATTATAGTTACCAGAAATAATATCCCAATAGGATCGAATAATACTACTGAAAGTAGTATCTTTAACGTGCCAATAATTTTAATTGAAGACATGAATATAATAAAAGTAAGGGCTAGAGATTTTGCTAATGTTTATAGTGTGTATTCTAACTCCCAAACCGTGATTTTAGATACGGTATCCCCTAATGCGAGTGCGGGTATTGATATTAAAATCTCATCAGGCGACATTACTACATTCAACGCATCGATGTCGTCGGATAATTATGGAATTGCTAATTATGCCTGGGCGTGGTTCGATTCTAAGGGGATGATGGTAAAAATTTTTGGTGAAGAGAATTCATATAAGTTTAATACCGCTGGCGATTATGAGGTTATTTTAACGGTAACCGATTTAGCAGGTAACCGGGCTACTGATACCTTAATTGTGAATGTAACAGGAGTTAAAATTCCGGAAAGACCCAAGGTCATTGACAGCACACCTACAAATAATAGTCAAAATGTAGCGATTAATAGCCCAGTGTCAATTACTTTTAGCATATCCATGAATACTACAAGTGTTAAAACCGCTTTAAGCATCCTACCCGGTATTGATTATAAACTTGTCTGGGGCGATAATGACAAGAAATTAGCATTAACTTTCGATGACAAACTTGCTTATGATATGAATTACACTTTAACTATTACAGGTACAGCGTTAGCCACCACGGGAGGTATTTTAAAGGATGCACCATTCATACTAAATTTTAAAACCGAGAAAGAAATAATAATCAAATCTATCATTATAACCTCTCCGTTAAGTGATATAAGAGTAAACGCCGGAGCAACAATAATAGTCACTGGCACAACTACGGGGTTAATCGAGGGCACCAAGGTTTCAGTGATCATCGGAAATAAAAGTGAAACAGGTACAATTTCCGCTAATGGTAGCTGGAGTGTTCAAATTACGGTACCAACTACCACTCGAACTTACACTCTGGAAGCCACCGCCGGTAAGAAGAGCTATCCAATATTCATAATTGTAATTGACGAGGAAAAAACCGAACCCGATAAAAAGGATAAGGATAATGGTATTTTTGGTTTGGGCTCGACCATGGACCTCGTCATAATTCTATTGATCATCATCATTATAATTATCATACTTCTTGCAGCATTAATGAAGAAGAAAAAGGTTTCCAAAAAAGAGAAAACCCCTCTCGATAAAAGCACAAAAGAGGCGGTGGAGGAGGAAAAAGAAGGGGAAGAAGATTTGGTTTCCGAAAAACCGCCAGAGGAACCCCCCGCCGGTGAAGTACCGGCACAAGAAACCACATTGTCAAAAGAGGAAATCGAATTGAAAGAGTAAATATTGCATTTTTTAATATATAAAAAATAATTTAGTTTTTGAGAATCGAAAGGGTATCAATAAAAATATACGGACCCATGGGGATTCGGTTAATACATTGAACGGATACCCAACAATAATAATTATTTTATTGTCATGATTATTGGTTATCCATATATCGTTC
>CBFDAW010000474.1:0-3463 GCA_965602865.1 uncultured Thermoplasmata archaeon | reverse complement strand
TGAAAGTGCGGAAGCAACCCCACAGCCTACGCCGGAATCATAGAATCAACTGGAAGTTCAGGTTGCAATACCAACGGTTACCCAGGCACCTAGTTCTATATCTGCACCATCTACACTTTTATCTAGAGTTACCCCATCGCAGCAACAACCTGCATTAAAAGAGCTGGTAGAACCCGAAGACAATCAAATTATATTGAGTGGAAATGATATTAACTGATGAGTTTCGGATAAAACGAAGGGAAAGCTGATGAGTTTTGGATGGAATATTGGGATGCCAGTGGGAGATATCCGAAAAATGTTAGGTTAAGTTGATTTTAATAATAAAAGAAAGAAAAAAAAGTAATAGAGAAATTAGGGGGCAATTTAATTGGGGGCAAATGGTGATTAATAATAATATCTTTTGAATGAGATAAAAATGTAAAAAAAGTACTATGTTGGTATGAAGAATAAAATAATCTATTGTTTTTTTTATCTTTAATGGATTATAATATTATTATGGAATAAAAAGGAAAAAGAAATAAATATAAAATATAGAATATAGAGACGAAATATAAACAAAAAGGTGATGAAAAAATGAAAAATAAACCTTTATTGAGGATAGGAACATTTATAATCATCTTAATGTTCGTATTGGTTCCGTTGCTGAGTTCACCGGTAGCGGCAGCATTTACTCAAAATCTTGGATCCGTTTGGACTATTAATACAACCGGTGGACCTACCGCTGGCGGTACTGTAGGAGCACCACCTACTATTTCAGATAGTTCACCATTCAATGCACAATTTGTAGTCGAGTATAGTTATACTGATTCGAATCCAGGTGGAAGTGGTTCCAATCATTGGACGGAAATAATTGTATATTATCAGCCTCCGGGGATGGGATGGAGGGGGCCAGTTACATTTACTCAAGCTCCTCCTATTTTTATAACCGCAGGTGGTGGGACGCGGATTGGTACATATATAACAACATGGCTTATTGGATATGGAGGTAAAGGAACTAATTTCGATGTATATGTAGTAGTAAATTGCCAAGACATTGCAGGACCTTTTACCTTTACATGGACTAGTAACGTAATAAGCTTTACTATTGTATGAATGTGATTTAATTGTTCAATTATTAAATCATACTTTTTTTCTTTTTTTTAAAATAACATATCACTTATCAAAGGATCATCATCTTAGATATAGATAAGAAAAATTGGGTTTTACGGATGGATGATAATATTGTGGAAAAGAAAAAAGGACGGTAAAGTTAAATATTTTGAATGTGTTTTTAAATATAGGGTTTTGATTGAAATATTTAAAAGAATATAATAATGTGGAGGTAAAAAAAAACAGATTTTCAAAATCAATGTTACAATTGAAACCGAACCTCAAACTGCTTATCTTGGTGAAAATGCTGCCTATGAGGTTAAAGTCAAAAACGAAGATAACGGTACAAATGACATCGAAGTATCTTCTATGCAAATAAATTCACACTCAGCGAAGTGTGCTGGAGGAGTGTAAAACGATAAATTATAAAAGAGAAATGAAGAATAGGAAAAATAATTTTCAATCTTTTATCCAGATAGGTTTGGGGATAATTTTAATTTTCTCAGTTATTCAAATATTTCCTATTGATTTATCCATTATAAAAAAGGTAACTGCGAGTTCGACTTGGGCTGATACCAACTGGTTGGCTCCTAGTAATTATACTGACTTATGGCAAGTGGATATCATCATAGACTCCGGTGATTTGAAACTGCATTGTGGACATGGTATATTTGTGGCTGATTGTATACATCATCAAATAGTTAAAACGAACATGAATGGAAGCATTTGGACTGCTTTAGGTTCACAAGGTAGTGGTAAGGGGCAGTTTAATTGTACAGAGGCAGTAAGTTACGATGATAGCACAGGATTTATTTACGTAACGGATTATTATAATTGTCGTATAGTGAAAACAAAAATAGATGGTACCGGCTGGACCACTTATGGATCCTATGGTTTAGTTCCTGGCAAAGGGAAATTTAGATTCCCTATGGGTATTACATTATTTGATAGTTGTTATTGTTCTAAGGGTTTTCTTAGCTCAAGAAATTATGATTGTTCCAGACCATCGAATTTTCAAACGATAAGCTGGGTTGCTGAGACACCTATTAATACTTCCATTAAATTTCAGCTTAGGACCGCAAATAATGAATCTAATTTGGCAATAAAAGATTTTATTGGGCCGGATGGTACTAATAGTACTTACTATATAACATCCGGTGCTACGATTTGGTCTGGACACAATGGTGACCAATGGATACAATATAAAGTATATTTAAGTACTAATAATCTTTCAAAAACACCTATATTAAAAGATGTGACAACAATCTTTAATCTTTTACCGAACCGACCTATATTAATTGCACCCGAGAACAATACTTGTACAAACGACAATACAACTACATTTACATGGAGTTTTAATGATATAGATTCAAGCTCACAGAGTGGTTATCAATGGCAGATAGACGATATTATCGAATTCAATGATATTGATTATGATAGTAAAGAGATAATCTCTTCCAAGTCATCATATACACAACCTTCACCAATTGCTGATGGTATCTGGTATTGGCGAGTTAAAACGAAGGACTCTGATAACGGTTGGGGACCGTTTAGTTTACCGTGGAAGATTTTAATTGATACAATCGCACCAAGCTCGGAAATCATATACCCATCTAATAATAAATTCTACAATGATATAGATTCAATATCTGGACTAACATCGGATTCGGCAAACGGTAGTGGGCTTGATAAAGTTGAAATTACAATTCATAGAATAACTGATGATTCTTATTGGGATGGTACTTCTTGGGTCGATTCTGAGTCCTGGCTATTGGTTTTTGGAACCACTGAATGGAATTATAATTCAAGTTCGATATCTTGGTCTTCAGGGATAGAGTACCGGATTAGATCAAGAGCCACGGATAATGCGTCAAATATAGAAATTCCGGGGATTGGAAATAAATTCATTTACGATGTCGAACATGTAATCTATTCAAATGCTTATCCATTAGCTGATGAAGTATTAAATACAACACAAGTTGAAGTGGGTATCACTATTTCAGATATGATATCCGGTGTGAATGCTTCAACAATAGAATACTCAATTTCTACTGATAAGGGCAATACGTGGAGCTCATGGTTTGAAATTTCGGGATTAGAAAATAATCAAAACATTGATGTGAAAATCAATTTAACTTTCCCTAACGGTACAGAAAACCGAATTAGGTGGCGAGCATACGATTTAGCTGGGAACGGACCCAAGGAATCAATGGCATATATAGTGAATGTTAATACGTGGCAGCAAATACTTCATCCACGAGTACGGCTCTGGAGCCCGCCGAACGCCTCGATTATCCAAACAACATCAGCAGAACTATCTTGGATGCTTGAAAATACTACTTTATGGAATGTAAATTATGATGTTTATATTGAT
>CBFDAW010000473.1:0-3466 GCA_965602865.1 uncultured Thermoplasmata archaeon | reverse complement strand
GAGGCGGCGGCAATCATAAGAGAATGCGAGGAGCGAAAGTCCTGTGTGAATACGCCGTCGGGGATCCAGGGTGTGTGGTTGGACTCGCCGATGATCGATATAATTCACGGTGCCGGTACTGTGAAAAAACGATTGCCGGCGATGGCTAGGCAGCTCAATAGGTTTGGGATCGACATCTCGAAGGACCCCATGCTAATATACCCCACCCAGCACTATCAAAACGGTGGGGTCGCCATAAATGCAAACTCGGAGACTAGTATTCCGAACCTCTACGCCGCCGGCGAGACCTCGGGTGGTGTCCATGGTAGGAACCGGCTGATGGGGAACTCGCTGCTGGATATTATAGTGTATGGTCGTGTTGCGGGGAGCAATGCCGCCGAAAAAATAAAGAAACTCAAGATCGGTAAACTGACGCTGGAGCATGTGAAAAAGTATCATCAACAGCTAGATAAAATCAAGGGAATATCGGGGGCAAAGACACCTATTCTACTACCGGATTACCGGCGCGAGGAGCTGAAGACGAAGAGGCTGGATGTGTTTTAGGGCGGTGAGGAGTGATCGTGCCTGGAAACGTAGAGAACCTGTGTATTTGAAAAAAAGATATTACACAAGTGAAAACTGGAAATAATTTTTATCATTGAAATAAGCGCAAAGAAATTTGTTCAATGGAATTTTTGTTCGTTTGGCTAATGCGAGAGCGTATAGGAACAATTGTTCGGCAGCAGGTTTGTCTGATAATTTAGCATCTGGTTTATAATCAAGTATATGGACTTTATTCCAGCGTGCTTGTAGAATATCGATGTGCCCTGAAAGTGGTTCCTGGAGGTTTAGGCCGTAAGTGTTTTGTTCTTTTTTTGTGAGTTCGTGTGGGTATATATAGACCGGGACTTCCATTGCAATTGTTGCGGTGTCGTTGATCAGGAAAAAATCTTCAATTTTTTGATGTCGCTCTCGCTTGGTATTTGCCAGGGTGAGTGCTAGCTCTGCGAGTTTCGGTGCATTGTTATGTTTTGTGGTTTTTGTTGGTTTGATATCTACTTTGAGACTGGAGCATCGTGGGCCATACTGGAACGGCCGGTTCGGGCATTTGTCCGGAAGGGATATCAGATAGTTTCTGAGTGGTGGGAATTTCTTACCTGCGATGTTGGTTTTCAGGGTGTGGTATTTGAAATTGTAAACCTGTTGGTGGTGGAACTTTTTTGAGTAGATCAGGATCTTTGGGTCGAGTTTGTAATGTTTTCTGAGCCGAGTGGTGAATGTGCATATCTCCGAAAAGCGTTTGAGCCAGGAGTATGTGGTTGATCTTGGGATATTGGCTTTGAATTTGCGGTTGATGATCGTATTGGTTTGGGAGACGGTGTTGCCGAGGTTGTAAGTTGAGATGGTGTTGAGGATTATAGTCGATGGGTAGTGAAGGTTCCGTAGTTTGGTTTCTCTGAAGTATTTTTTGCATGTTTTACAGTAGAATTGTTGTTTAAATCCTTGTTGGGTGTTGCGAGTACCTGATCGAATGATATTTATTGATTTGTTGCATTGGGGGCAATTTATAGGTGGTGAGAGTTTTTGTTTGTTAAGCATTGGAGGATGGAACGTAGGTGAGATTATTTAATATTAACTGACGGGTTTTGGACAGTGGCAAACTGACCTATATTGGATTTTTATTGACTGACGTGTTTTGGACGGAAAGGTGGTTTGGAGTTGCGGTTAGCTGACGTATTTTGGATACAATCTGCGTTAGGTGGTGGTTGATTATGGGTTGGTGGTTATGAATGGTTGTAGTGGAGGGTGTTAGGAGATATTTGAGATAATCTTGGTTTAACCAAGCCTTAAAAAGGAGTAAAAAGGAAATAAAATATTAATAATATATAATATATTCAGCTAATTGAGACTAGTCAATTAAATTGAAACGGTTCTAGGAGTGCTCCGACACTCTAGGCCATTGATTAATCGGGGGTTCAATAATACATTACGAATTGAAAAAATAATCATATGTAGGGGACATGGCATGATTCAAAGTTTAAAAAAGGGGATTATATCAGTTCAGGTCATATTTTTATTAATCACCGCTGGATTTGTGGGATTGCTGGTGTTCGATGGTTTGGTGGATGAGGGTGGAGTGGAAGCGGCTACAACAACAAGATATGTCGGTGGTACAGGACCAGGGAATTGGTCCAAGATCCAGGATGCGATTGATAATGCAACCGCTGGTGATACCATACGAGTGTTTGCTGGTACATATTATGAGATTGTGATCGTGAACAAAACTGTAACGCTTATTGGCAATGGTTCGGCAAACACCATAATAGATGGCGGTGGAATTGGGGACGTTGACGTTGTAAAGATCACTGCAGATTGGGTAAATGTCACTGGCTTTAAAATTATAAACAGTGGTATTCATTGGAACAATTCAGGGATTAAGCTCAATAATGTAAAGAACTGTTCTATTTATAACAACGACGTGTCATTTCACGACTGGCATGGTATCTGTCTAGAGTATTCAACGAGCAATACGATTATTAATAATACATGCAACTTGAATAAATGGTACGGCATCTGGCTGTATCTTTCATCGAGCAACACGCTTGAAAACAACAAATGTAATGATAACGGTTATGAAAATATCTGTCTAGAGTATTCATCGAGCAACACGCTCATGAACAATACATGCAGCTCGAACAACGAATATGGCATTCACATATATTCTTCGTCGAGCAACACACTCGTTAACAACACAATGGTTTCATGCGGATTGTTCATTTCTGGAAAAAAATTACAACATTGGAATACACATACTATAGATATTAATAATACCGTAAATGGTAGATCACTTTATTATCGAAAAAATGTCAATGGAGGCACCATCCCACCTGGTGCAGGACAGGTAATACTTGCCAATTGCACGAATGTAATTGTAAAAAATCAGGATGTTAGTAATGGAGGGGGGATAGATCTGGGTTTTTCAAACTATAATACAATAAAAAATAATACCTGTTCGAACAGCCATGGAATCAACCTGGTAATTTCCTGGAGCAACACACTTGAAAACAACACATGTAATGATAACCAGTGGACGGGTATCTACTTTGATAATTCTGGTTCAAACACAATCGTTAACAATATCTGTTTGAATAACAAATATAATGGCATCAATATAAATTATTGGGCGAGCGATAATATATTTAAAAATTGTTTGATCTCGTCAAATTCACCTTATGATTTTTCTCTGAATAAGAATTCCGAAAATAATATTGTAATAAATTCCACTTTTAGTACAATAAATGTTGATTCGACATCAGAATTATTTGTTAAGAATTATCTTCATTTACAAATTAATGATCATAATGGCTTGCCGATTCAAGATGCTGATGTATATGTAAAAGATAATAATGAAATAATATATGCCACCCCGGGCTATTACGGTATCGACCAAACAACGGATGTACAAGGACAAGTTAAATGGATATTA
>CBFDAW010000472.1:0-3471 GCA_965602865.1 uncultured Thermoplasmata archaeon | reverse complement strand
ATAATCAGAGCCTGATAAGCGGATTCTAATTAGAGCCTAACGAAGTGGCTCCCGAGCCCGAGTACAATGGAGTTATCTCTTAGATTGCTCTAAATTCGGGAGCGGGTGCGGATTCATTTTTACTGAGATAGGATCGGGTGCTGATTTATATTTGTTTAATCAGGATCGGGGTTAACAGCTATAATCAAGTATACGAGCCTAAAACAATGACATATAATCAGAGCCTGATAAGCGTAAATTAAGTAGAGCCTAACGAAGTGGCTCCCGAACCCAAAAATAATAGAGTAATCTCTTAGATTAATCGAGATTCGGGAGCGGGTGCTGATTTATTCTTACTGAGATAGGAGCGGGTGCTGATTTATTTTTACTGACATAGGAGCGGGTTCTAATTTATTCTTACTGAGATAGGAGCGGGTTCTAATTTATTCTTACTGAGATAGGAGCAGGATTATCAGCTATAATCAGGTATCCACGAACCTTAAACAATGACATATAATCAGAGCCTGATAAGCGGAAATTAAGTAGAGCCTAACGAAGTGGCTCCCGAACCCGAGGATAATGGAATGATATATTAAATTAATTGAAGATTTGCGTGTTACTTATTTTATTTTGGGTTTTGAATCTGGGATTTTACCTAGCAATTAAATATCAATCGTTTGAGGGTTCGTTTGGACTCTTCCCCCTTCCCACCAGTGATTACCTACACAAATAAATCGTAACGGCCTGACCAACGATTTGCATAACCTAGCACTGGGAAAACAAAGATTTTTTATAATACGAGAATTAATACTCATGCATGCGTAAGATCCTCCCAGATAAATTGCGAAGAACGATGGGTACAATATTTACGATTATTGTAATTTTAATACTTATTATCGCCTTGATTTACATCTACCCGATGCTGACTAAAACAATACCACCTAAACGCACCGAATGGGCATATGAAGCGGTTCAAGTTACCGATTTGAATGACCATGGACTTTATGGTAACGGTGTAACTGTGGGAATTATTGATACCGGTATTGACCTATCTCACCCCGAACTCGAGCATGTTAATTTAATTGCCTGGCGTGATTTGATCAATCGTGAACCGGAGCCATACGATGATGTTGGGCATGGTACCGCAATGGCGGGGATCATCGCAGGAAAGACCTATGGCGTGGCACCGAAAGCAAGTCTGATTGTGGTAAAAGCACTGCATGCAGATACCGGGGCTACCGAAACTAATATTTATACTGCTATACGATTCTGCGTCCAAGAGGGGGCGGATATAATATCCATGTCTCTCGGTGGTGAGGAACTTCGAATAGAGAACTTATTAGGCCCCTGGCAAAATAGTAATCTCGAACAGGCATGCCAAGATGCCGCAGATGCCGGGGTTTTTATCGTTGCAGCGGCGGGTAACGATGGTGGTGAAAACGATGACGGTGAGGTCAGCGTACCGGGAGTCTACGATAAGGCAATCACTGTCGGTGCGGTGGATAAGAACTTGAAGATTGCAAGTTTCAGTTCGGAAGGACATAATGATGGTAAGATTCCAGACGCATTAAAAAGATTAAACAACTATGATCCCTGGGACCGGGATGACCCCGATAAAAAACCCGAGCTTGTTGCACCGGGTGAAGGTATCATTGCACCCGATCCTATGGCAGACTCTAAATATTCAAAATACAAAGGCACCTCGCTAGCTGTACCGTTTGTAAGCGGTTCATTAGCATTGATCTTGGGTGAATTAACTCAGTATCAGCATGAAAATAATGCCGGTGAACCGGATGTCACAAAAGTAAAGGACGCCCTCATGGCAACGAATAAAAAGTCTGAAGACCAGCAAAAACCGCATGATGATAAATATGGTTATGGATTACTTCAAGCATATGATCTGTATGAAGAATTAAAATGAACGAATTTCAAAACATGTCTTCTTTAATTATTTTTCCGGAGCTAGCATCGATTATCATTAACCCATTGCTGCCCTCGATGCACCAGACGGGCAAGTAATAAATACCTTTACTATTAACCTCAATAGCATCGGATTTGGGTTTCAATTTCTTTCTCTCGAAAATAATGGTGGACTCCGACTCTTCACGGGTTTCTATTGATTTGGTGTTGAGTTCGACAATGGCAGAATTTGCAAGTGAAATTGCTTTTTCATACGGGAATTTCACTTCTAATTTAGTATGGGCTTCATCTAAATATTCTATGGTGTTAATTTCCCCCGACCAACTCTCCACATTACTGGTTAGACCGTTGATTCCTATCAAACCAGAAATAGAATCTTCCCCAGGTAGGTCCGAATCGAATTTACAGGTATAGGTGAAAATATAATACGGTATCAGCTCAAGATTGAACCTAAACCCTTTCACGATTTTACTCGCCATACTGGATGCCTTATCTTTTGAAACGGTGGGCTTGATGATCCTAATATCTTTGCTCTGTTGAGGCATTGTGTCCGGTAAAATGGTCTCAGGGTTTATTTCAGAACTATATATAGAACCAGGACTTTCGTGTGCCGCAGGCGATGAGAGTGAGGATGAGGGAACAGGCATTGTATCTTCGGTAAGTTGAAGAAAAGGAACCATAATAGGAATGTCCTCTGTTGTGCTGGTCGGTGTGGGTTCTGGTTCTGATTGTGAAAAAGCAAGATCCGGTGATAGCATTTCATCGGTTTGTCCCGGGGAGTTACTGTCTGAATATTCACTAAGCTCACTGGAGAAATCTTCAGCATTACCTCCGGCTTTCAAATTTACGATGACTGCCCGACCAAGCTCGCGTTCAAAACGTTCACGATTCCAAAGTTGGATTTTTCGGTCATCTGCGAATTTTTCAACAGCGTTCGGATAGGTTCTGGTGGGAATTATATAGATTAGTCTATCCGCATTATCCTTTTTTGCGTTTCGAAAAAAGTTTCGCATCTTTGACACTTCGGCTTCTTCATCGGGCTCAAAATAACCAATTGAAAGATTGATATTATCTTTAGAGGCTAAAATGTATTTACTATAGCTGGATGAGCTATTTATTTCAAAACCATGGGATTTAAAAATTTTTATTATCAAATTATTAAAGGTCACCACTTACACTCCCTTTAACCTTTAATTAACGAATCGAGAGTATATACAATAGCTGGTATTAAATATTATCCATACAAAATCTATTTTGTCCTCGAATCGGGATGTTCGATTTAATATTGATCGACCGCTATGACCACTATAATATTGTGACGATTATAATCGTTGGTCCGAGGGTGCGACCGTTTTGCTTTCTTAAGTATATTAATCACTGGTCCGAGGGTATGGGGGTTCGTTTGGATTATTCCTCACTCGTCATATTGTCACTTTTCGAGATCGGGTGCTGATTCATTTTTACTGAAATAGGAGCGGGCTCTGATTTATATTTGTTTAATCAGGATCGGGGTTAACACCTAACTTTGCCAGGTGAAAGTTAAAAAGGTTACATTTCATTCATGTTTTGGTG
>CBFDAW010000471.1:0-3479 GCA_965602865.1 uncultured Thermoplasmata archaeon | reverse complement strand
TTGTCGGGTTCCTATGTAAATGGTGTGCATCGTCAGCTGCTGATTTAGCCGGTACCACGCGGATGCAGTATCCACCGAATATCAGGATAATAAGTCTGATGTGCTCAGGATCGGTGGATAATACATATATAATTAGGGCATTGCTGGATGGTGCTGATGGTGTGTTGATTGGTGGCTGCCACCCCGGTGATTGCCACTATGTCTCAGGTAATTATAAAGCCCGCCGTCGACTTTCACTCCTCAATAGTATCCTGGATACACTAGGCTTGGAGAATGATCGAGTTTGGTTGCGCTGGATCGGTGCGGATGAAGGTAGAAAATTTGCCGATACGATTTCTGAAATGACAAAAAAACTTAAGGAACTCGGGCCGAACCCCATGGGTAAGAATTGGTCATTATAACCTTGAACTGGGTGGACTCAATGACAGAACAAGAACAGTATGATACGAAATTCTCGCTCGTCAGTGTTAAAGATGGGCTTATTAATTCTATTAATGAATTTCTAATCAACATTTTATCAAAGACAGATATCGAGGGAATTCTAATCCCCCAGAAGCTGCCCGCGGGCTCGAGTTTTGTGCTATCGCTGGTAACCGACGCCAAGTCACTTAAACAGGCAAATGCATTAGCACCGGTAATGCCGGTGAACGCAGCAAAAGCGGTATCTGATTACACTCGTCTTAAACCCAGTGCTAAGAAAGTTGCGGTAGTGCTAAGGCCATGTGAGCTTCGAGCATTAATCGAACTGGTGAAATTGAACCAAGCAAATTTGGAGAATTTAATGATCATAGGCATGGATTGCCCGGGGACGGTCCCGATCCAAACATACTCAGAATCGGATGCAAAGGCTAGTATGGATACTACAGCGCTTGTTAAGGGTTTGACAAAATTGGAGGATAACTCTAATCTCCGCAGTGCTTGCCAGGCTTGTGAACACTTCACACCGGAAAATGCGGATTTAATTATCGGATTATTCGGGGTTGGCCCAAATAAGCAATTTTTAGTATCTATGAATTCGGTATTAGGTCAGGAAGTAGTTGAACCATTACAGCTTAAGCTCGATTCTACGGAAGCAAAGGATGCACACAAGAGCCGGGGAACGGCGATTGCTAAATTACGGGATAAAAGGTTAAAAGCTACGAACAAACTGGAAGAGGTTACTCATGAAAGAATCCATGGACTTGATAATTTCATGACCGAGTTCTCAGCGTGTATTAATTGTCATAATTGTATGGAAGTCTGCCCCATTTGTTATTGCAAAGAATGCTTTTTCGACTCGCCAACATTCGATTTGGAATCTGATAAATATTTTAAAATGGCAGCCCGTAAAGGCTCACTTCGGATGCCCGCTAATATGTTCTTGTTCCATGTTACACGATTCAACCACATGGTGCTTTCCTGCGTTGCTTGCGGCATGTGCGAGCAGGGTTGCCCGGCAAATATTCAATTATTAAGTATCTATAAAACAGTTGGTAAAAAGGCGCAAAAGGTGTTTGATTATGAACCCGGTCGAAGCTTGGAAGAAGAGATTCCGATCCTAACTTTCAAGGAAGAAGAACTGGAACCTAGATAGAAAGGTGAACCGATATGGTAAATGAGGATATGGTCACAATATATGTTATGGGAAAAAAGTACGAGGTCCCTAAAAACCTTACGATTATGAAGGCGATGGAATATGTGGGTTACCGGTTCATCCGTGGCTGCGGCTGCCGCGGCGGGTTCTGCGGTGCATGCGGGACGGTGTATAGAACAAAAGACGATTATAAGTTGAAAAATGCTCTAGCCTGCCAGACCATGGTAGAGGATGGCATGTACTTAACCCAGATCCCGTTCTATCCGGCTAATAAAGCGATCTACGACCTGGAAAAGCTCGAGCCTAATGCAAATACGATCTTAAAGCTGTACCCCGAACTGTTCAGGTGCGTGGGGTGTAATGCTTGTACCAAAATTTGTCCGCAGGATATCAATGTCATGGACTATATGGCATATGCGGAGCGCGGTGATATCACCTCGGCTGCAGATCTCTCTTTTGATTGCATCATGTGCGGTTTATGTGCATCACGATGCCCGGCGGAGACCGTGCAGTATAATATAGGAATCCTCTGCCGGCGGCTCTACGGTAGGCATATTGCAAAGAAGGCAAGACATTTGGAAGAGCGCGTGGAAGAAATTAAAAAGGGTAAGTTTGATTCCGAGCTGGAAAAACTTATGAAGACCGATGAGAATAAATTAAAGAAGATTTACGATGAGCGTGATATTGAGGAGTAATCCGGAATAGAAAAGTAGGATCAAAAGTGGTGAAGATATGGCAACTTCAATAGAGCTTGATAGAGAGTCATTGTATTCCCAGGAAATGATTAAATCTATGGAGAAGGTCGAGGAAACCCGTGATTATCGGATGACTGAAGTGTTGCCGGTTCTGACCATTGATGAGCGCAAGAAGTTATTACATAGTTTTCATCCTGATTTTAATCCTGGTTCATTACGCGAATTACGGGTAGGTGCCAATTCCGGGGATAAAATATATAATGAGTATGCTGATATATTCGAAGCATACAGTGTTGTTAATGAACAAACTCTGGACCTTAAAAATATTGAGTACGATGTTGATGTTCTGATTATTGGCGGCGGCGGTGCCGGTGTGGCTGCTGCCTTGCTGGCGCAGCAGGGCGGTGCGAAGGTGCTGTTAAGCACCAAACTACGGCTGGGTGATGCCAATACCATGATGGCGCAAGGAGGTATCCAGGCAGCCGATAAACCCAATGACTCGCCGGTAATCCATTACCTGGATGTCATGGGCGGTGGACAATTTAAAAACGATACCGAGCTTGTCCGGCGGTTGGTTATGAATGCACCGATCGCCATACAATGGCTCGAGCGGCTCGGTGTGATGTTCGACAAGGAACCTGATGGGACCATGATCACGATCCACGGCGGCGGCACATCACGAAAGCGTATGCACTCGATGCGTGATTATTCGGGCGGCGAGATCATGAAGACACTCCGCGACGAGGTGCGGAACCGTGAGGAGATCGAGATCATCGAGTTTTCGCCGGCGGTCGAGCTGTTGACCGAACCTATGTCAGCAGGTGCGAAGAAGAACGGGTATTCGTGTACGGGTGCGATCTTGTACAATATGGAAACGCAAGAGTACATGATAGTACGGGCAAAGACCGTAATCCTCGCCACTGGTGGCAGCGGTCGTCTGCATATCCAGGATTTTCCCACCACGAATCATTACGGTGCGACGGCGGACGGGCTGGTTCTAGCGTATCGCGCAGGCGCGAAGATGGCGTTTCTTGACACGGTTCAGTACCACCCGACCGGTGCGGCGTTCCCCGAACAGATCGTGGGGCTGCTTATCACTGAGAAAGTGCGCGGGCTGGGGGCCAATTTGGTGAACAGGGATGGGAATAGGTTCATCTATGAACTGGAGACCCGGGATACCGAGGCGGCGGCAATCATAAGAGAATGCGAGG
>CBFDAW010000470.1:0-3488 GCA_965602865.1 uncultured Thermoplasmata archaeon | reverse complement strand
TCGAGAAGTTCAAGGAGGGCAAACCCGCCGGGCTGACAGAGCTTGAGTTCCAACCAAGCGCCGAGGATGCTAAGGATACACACATCCGCAAACAAAGTCCATATAATACCTACAATTATGGTATCTATTCATATGCATATGTCGGTAGTTATTATCAAACCAGTAGGGGCTTGGTCGAGTTCGATTTACGCTCCATCCCACCCGGGAATAATGTGAGCAATGTAACGTTGGAATTATCATTTTATAATCGATATTATTATACACCGGAAAAGATGAATTGGTACCCGATCACCGAAGGCTGGTCGGAAGGTACAGATAATTCTGCGGTCCCAACCGGACCCGGTGTGACCTGGGATAACCAACCCAAGTTCAACGATAGCAAACCAATTGCATCCGAGGACTGGTCCTCTGGTAGTGGATTAATGGAGTTTAGTTTGGATCTGGAGATGGTCCAGAACTGGATCGATAATCCGAGGTCGAACTTTGGTATGATATCTCAATTCGAGCTTGAGGAAAAGAGCACATCAAACTATGGTTATTTCTATACCTCGGATTACGGGCAAAGCTCAGCGCCCAAGTTGATCTTACAGTTCGAGGAGCCGTTACCGGCGATATTACCGCGCGGAGTAATAGAAGCTACCCATATGTGGCCTGATGACCACCCGGAGACCGGTACGCCGTTTGATATGTTCGAGATCACCATTGACTTACGTGATGACGATCTAGGCACCGATTATGCGGAAACTAACTTGAGGGTGAACGATGTACCGCCGGAGATCAAGGCTGGTCAGATCACAGTTCAAAGTGGTTCACCGTGGAGCTTTGGAAAATTCGGATATGCATTAAAGTTCGATGGTGTGGATGACTATGTTGGTTGCGGTAACGATAAGAGTCTAGATATTACAAAGGATATTACAATTGAAGCATGGATAATGCCCGCTGTAGTAGGAGAAACAGGTTTGTACAATCATGGAAGTCCAATCTCAAAAGCACAAGAGGGAACTACCTGGAGTTGGCAAATAAGATATAATGCTCCGGGTGGTGGTAATTATTTAGGCTTTCAATGTAATGATATCACAGCCGGTTCAACATGGGTTACTGTAAAACAGGCTCTACCACCAAACAAATGGTATCATATCGCTGCAAAATTCGATAGTTCCACTTCTACGATGAGCATGCATCTAAATGGAGTTTTAACAGACAGCACTTCTTTATCAGGGATAAAGTCCGGTACTTCAGAATTATTTATTGGCTACGATGGTTGGCCCAATAACTTTTTCAACGGAAAAATTGACGAGGTCGTAATTTTCAATCGTGCATTAAGCACGACGGAAATTCAAAAGCATATGACTAATGGTATTAGAAGCGGCAGTAGTTTACCCTCAGGTTTAGCCGGATATTGGGATTTCAATGAGGGCACGGGTAATATTGCACATGATTCATCGAACAATATCAATCATGGAATGATCTATGGAAGTGATGATATTCTAATTAAGGATCTTGGAATTCTCACTAAGAAGGGTGTACCCGAAGGAACACAAATAACTCTTGAAGGTTTTGAATACGATGATGTGGCGTATGATGTGTGGTCAGAACGCGATTACGGGTTCAATTACAGCATTAACTGGGGCGATGGTACACCGCCGACGGAATGGAAGGACGATTTCAGGTATACTGGTAGCGTTGGCGCTGGTGCGGGTTCAGGTGGCGGTGAGGGTACTGAGGTTACAGTACCGAACGTATGTGCGAAACCAGTTCCACCGGGTCAAAGCGGTAGCAGCAATAATGTATTTCCCTGGGGTGGTTCATATCAACAATTTAGATATCAACAGTTCCAACCCGCTAGCGAACTCAAAGATCTTGCAGGTCTAATAATAACCCAAATCTGGCACAGATCCGATGAAGCATTCCCACGTACTGTTACGAGAACGTATAATAATGTAGAGATCTACCTCAACCATTTATCGACAAACTCCATGAATTCTGTTTTTGCGAATAATTATGGTACTGAGAGGACCTTAGTATATTCAGGTTCACTTGTGCAAACATTCACTTCCCAAATACTTGAGGACATGATCATAGACATTGAGGATTTATTTGTATATAACGGCGTAGACAATTTAGTGTGGGATGTTAAATATACAAGTGTCACGGGCTCAACAACGTCGTCGCCGATGGATGCATCATCTGGAACACAATCAGCTGGAATGATCCGTGTTTATGCTACGAATAATGCAGGTGCCACTTCGGGGACGGTAGGTAATAGCTATGGTATCGTTTCAAAATTCGTTGGCGTACCGCCTGGTGGTGTAGTAAAAGAGGATGTAAGCTGTTCAGCCACTGAATACAACAATGGTCGTAAACTGGTAATAGACAGCCAGGATAATCTATACACGATCTTCAGAGATGGCCCAAGTCCATATCAGATATATATTGCAAACTCATCAGACATTGGTGAAACCTGGGAAGTTAATAAGGTGTCCACCGATTCAACCTCTAGTGGTCAACCACAATACGAACCGAGTCTCACGATTGATTCAAATGATGTATTACACGCAGTCTGGCGCGGTCGTGTCTCGGGAGTCTACCAAATAAAATATGCAAGGTCCACAAATGGCGGTATCACTTGGGGTAACTTTAATACAATAACCTCAGGAACTGCTTCACAATTTGCACCAGCAATCGCAGTTGACTCGAGTGAGATGGTGCATATTGCTTGGTTTGATTCATCAGGTATAAATTATATTAACCGAACTTCAACAGGTACTTGGGGCACTCAAACTACGGTGGCAAGCGGAACACATGAATATCCGGCAGTTGCAGTCGATAGTGAAGATAATGTCCATGTGGCATGGGCCGGCCAAACTACAACGGTTACTGTTAATAATATTCAACATAGAATGCTCGATGCAAGTACAGACACTTGGGGTGTGATACAGGTTCTAACTAGTTCTACAACCAATAACAATGAAAATCCATCTATGGCAATTGATCTTGATGATAATATACACATTACATGGCACGCTGAGCCTTCACCAACCCAGATCAAATACATTAAATGGGACGCATCAACTTCGACTTGGGGTACTGTAGAAGGATTGACTTCAAATTCAGTTAATAACATTTATCCATCAATAGGTGTTGACCACCGCGGATATTTGTACATAGCCTGGAATAGAGAGGATCCATATCAAATAATAATGGCCATGTATGACAATATCTGGAGGGAATTTGAAGTTACGAGAGCAGGAGACAGTAATTTGACAATGTTTCCAAGTGTGATGTACGGCGGTAAACACTCCATTGTTGCACGAGGTACAGGTATGGTCTTTACTGTAAAGGGTAAAGATGAGATAATCTGTAATCTGACCTGGGCAGCAACACTAGATTTTAATTTAACCGATTTTGGTCCATGGAAGGGTATTCCATCATTTAGACATATATACCGTGACGATAACCCGAGCATGACCGAAGAAGATGTATACAAC
>CBFDAW010000469.1:0-3492 GCA_965602865.1 uncultured Thermoplasmata archaeon | reverse complement strand
AGAGATTGATATCCACGATCTTATCACCAATATGAATGGGCGTTGTCATGGAGCTTACTGACGCTACCACATCTGGCGTCGAATCAGTTACTGTTATGTTGAAATACAGTTCACCCACATATGTAGATAACTCTGTAGGGGTTGAACCATTGTCATATTCACACTGGTATTTTAATGTCAACCGGTGCGTGCCTGGTGGTAAGAGTTTATCGATACCGGTGATGTCCAAGGTTGCGGTTCCATGGCTGCCTATACTGAAAGCTGGAATATGGTCCGTCGGGTTCTCAACCGTTGAAACATAGCCTTCATAGTGTTGTTTACCCGTGAAATACCCGATTAAATCTAGTTCAACATCCATATTTGAAATATTAACCTCACAATTGTTCGATAATGTCAGAGCAAGCTCGCAGTCGGTAATCGACCCTTGCTCAAATGTATCAGTACCACCATTTATTGATACCTGAGTGATGGTAGGTGTTGGTAAATATGGATCAAAATCCTCTACTTCTACATACATGTAGATTCCATCCACTGCTCGTGTTTCATCAGCAGTAAAAATATCCAGGGTTTCGTCACCATCGGTATCAATCACGCAGTATGAATTCATATCAGTATCCGGGTCCGAGTCTTCATCGTACCATTTCATCCATACCTTGACATAATTAGTTGGTTCGCCAAGGACACCGTCATTGAAATAATAACCTTCAAAGTCCATAAGTAATTTGTATATGCCCGAAGTAAGTGACCAATGATCGGGGATCTCTACATTTAATGATAGATCGTATGGATTTTCTCCACTGCCATAGTTTAACAGAGGTACCTCGAGAGTTGGAGAATATGTCCCCTCACCACCTTCCGGGTCGGTATATTCATCACCACTATGCTTGAAATCTGAAAAATCCATTGTAAGGATACCATTTTCTAACACTGTATTTCCACAGTTTGTAATTGAAAAGTCCACATTAGTGTCTGCTTGACCGGTATGGATTACTTTGGTTAATTCATCGGGCGTAATTGGTGTCCCATCGTAATTAGTTAGATCTGGCGTATAATATAAAATATATTCTATCGGTAACTCTTCGGTAATTCTAACATTTTCACGAGTAAATGTGCATGTCATCATACCCGTGTATCTATTAACTGGTGCACCTGTTATTGCATCCATTCGATAATAGAAATTATCATTTCCACTAGAACTGATTTGGTCCTTCCAAGCCCAGTTGTGTTTTAATGAAAAATGCGTCATGTCGTCAAGAGTGATATTCACATAAACATCCGTCATATGGTGGCTCATGTCTTGGTTATTTATCGTTAAATACATTTTCTTGAACTCATCACCGGCTTTTAAATAATAAGGATGAGACGGATCCGGGCAAAGTTGACAGTTATCACTATAAGGTTCACTTAGATCAATCCCATGTTCAACTCTGATCTCAATATATTCGATCTCTGTCTTTAATGTTGACCAAACCGTATCGCCTTCGTACCCTGAATAATGCCAGGTACCGTTACCATCAGCTACATTATACGGGTATTGATCACAGGTACGGTCTATATACGACTGGCCAGCTCCTGAGGCATAATCATTAATCCCCCGTGTGTTCCAATTTGAAACAACAGTACCTAGGTTACCAGTAGCGCCATCGTTCCAGGTTGTGTCTCCGTCGCCATCGTAGTTACTTTGATAGTCCCAGGTACCACCCTGGGTGTTGTAATTATTGGGATTATCATTGTTATATCCCAAATCGGGAATAGCTTCCCAATATGCTCCGGCGGGTGCAGCATTTGTCTCGAAATACGTACTCCTTTTTCTAAAATCAATATTTCCTGGAACATTGAAATCCACTGAACCGCCCGCAGTAAAATACGGTTCCCAGAAATAATAATCAAAAATACCAAGGTCACCCGTACCGCTGGGCCCTTCAGTATCCGGGTCATACCAAACACCACCACCACCGGATAATCGTTGTGTACTGACATTTTGGAATGTTTGGTATTTATATGTAATTTCTACTGAGATATTATATATTCCCGGTGTTGCATCACCGGCAACATCGAACTGGAAGCCTTCATACATCTTATAATCATCATATATCTGATAGAACTCGTTATTATCTGCTCTCTGGTCGTTATCTCGGTCAAGAAAATCCGGGGTACCATAATCGTTGTAGAACCACGGTATATATTTGGAATTCCCAGGCATACCATCGATCAACAGGCAATTCCCACAATTTGCACCATCCTCTTTATATTGCGGTGAGACAGAATAAGCGTCCCAGACGATACAATTAGTCGTAGGAACCCAGGTATATAGACTAGAGTCCCAACAAGTTGTTGCAGTAGAATCTATACTTACAGTTACATTGTATAATATATCGTCACCATCATTATCGTCAGCATTCTCCGGTTTAATGCTTCGTACAGGTATATCCAGCTGTACATTCGGTTCGCCAACATAGATATCATTGACACCCGGTGCCGCACCATCGATCAAAATTTGCGGATCCCCACTTATCCGGTAAAGATCCACAAAATCGTCATCATCTTCATTTGCTTCTCTTGTACCTACTGAAGCTTCGCCACAATCTACCCTGGCTGTACCTTCTGCGGTTGGTAGTTGGCTGACTGCCGGTGAATCACACATATCTCCTGGGGTGATCACAAATACATTGGTCATTACTACCAAACTGGCTAACACTAATATTCCAATCACAAAAGCATTCGCTAAGCTCTTATTAACTCTCTTTACCGTTTTCATTTTTTTCCTCTCCTCGACTAACCCTTAATTTTTTATTTCTTTTTACTAAACAACTCGAATGAAATATTTCTTGGCTTTTTTTCGTACTCATTAGGGCGATTTTCTAAACTTAGAATATAAAGCAATAATCATATTTAAAATTATTTATGAAATCAAATAAATTCTGCCTGAGCTTTGATGATTTCCTCACTCGTCTTCGAATTTTCATAATCTAGCAGCGGCTGTTGGTTCATGATTAAGAAATTTTGTGACCATTTATATATACTCAAAATTTCTTCTGCTTGGGATCTATAACCTAATATTATCAAGGCACCGGCAAATGCTTCCAGGGTGGATAATTGGAAAGCTTTACCGTATTTGACCGGGTTAACGGCAATTAAAAATGGTAATGCACGTTGAACCACTTTTTTTCTCGATCGTACAAGTTGTATAGAGTCCTCGGCAGTTTCCCAGGAACAATCAATGGCTAATAACCCGTGTGTGACCGCAAGATCGACATCCTCCATTGATAATACCTTGTCTGAATAGGGGTCTAATAAAATTGGACTGTAAGGAATTAGGTACAGATGCTTGAATAAGATCGCGTGATTAAATCGTGCAAGCTTTCGTGCAGTACACTTTTTCGGGTCATCTTGGGACATGTGAAATATTTGGAGTTTAATTTTTTTCTCCATAGCATCATACCAGGATTCAATCATGCCATTAGGCAGTCATATAACATTGAAATTACCCGA
>CBFDAW010000468.1:0-3499 GCA_965602865.1 uncultured Thermoplasmata archaeon | reverse complement strand
ACCCATCTTGGTTTTTCTGAATGCGCCGGTGGTATCTCCAAATCAATGGTGTTTTGTTTCTTTCTATCTTCGTCATGTTTCTTGAATATGGTTGCCATTATCAATCCTACTAAAACCGACATAGTTATTGCCGATATTGCTCTAGCCGCTCCCAGACCATAACCTAACACCTGGGCGGTATAGACTATTGCGAGAATGTTAATCGCGGGTCCTGCAAAAAGAAATGCAGTTGCTGGGCCAATGCTACTACCTTTTTTATATATTCCTGCGAACAAAGGTAATATCGTGCAACTACAAACTGCAAGAACTGCACCAGACACTGAAGCGATGCTGTAGGATAAATGTTTTTTAACGTCCGGACCGAAATATTTCAATATCGCATCCTTTTTAACAAAGGCTGCAATTGCACCAGCTATAAAAAATGCCGGTATCAAACAAGTTAATACATGGGCGGCGATATAGTCTAATGCACTGTTCAAACCGCTCATTACAGCATCGTAAATTATATTAGTCATAAGTAACATACTCTTGAAGTATTTCAAAACTTATTGAAATACTATATGTGCAGTTGACGATATAAAGTTTATTGTTTCAAAATTATTTGAAATGGTGTTCAACAATGGTAATACCTGAGCCAATTAAATGCGACCTTGATAAAATCGGTGGAATAAACGGGTTAGTTAAAAGCCTGCCGAAGAATAGGAAAATTGAGGATATAAGCAAAATTTTTCAAGGGCTATCTGATAAATTTAGATTAAGAATATTATTGATCGTAAATAAACAACCGGTGTGCGTTTGCATTATTAAAGAAATATTAGGAATCTCCGATTCCAAACTTTCATACCATCTCTCAACCTTAAAAGATAGTGGTCTCGTATATGGAGAACAACATGGAAATTGGATAATTTATTATCCAACAGAATTAGGAGTAATAATATCTGAATTTTTACAGGATAATATTAAAAATAGTGTTAAATAACTTTATTTAATCCGCTTGTTCCAAGGTCCAATACCAACGCTAAAAATCACAATTATAAAAGCTGAGATAATTGCCACAGTTTCAAATCCGGGTATGAATCCACCGGATTCGCCATTATCTGTGCTCTTTATTACTTGTACCCAGGTTTTGGTATTTACTTCGGAATACCCGGTAACAGAAATACTTACTGTGATTTTATATTCACCGGGTTCTCTGGGTGCGGTAAAGGTCGTAGTAGTTACCGTCTTTTCAGAACCCATAAATGCGATCTTGACCGTAGCATTGGACAACGCTGCACCGGTCTCAAGGTCCTTAACGCTGACATCCACCGTGAAATCGTTTTCTGACTTTGCTTCAGTTATTTTAATATCTACATCCATTTCTTTAACTTCATTGAACGGTTTTTTAGGTTTATAAATTTCTAAGGCAGGATCGCCAAACAGTGTATAGCTTATGCAATCCACATGATGCGTGAGTGGGCTATTGGGTTTTGGTGTTTTACTGTCCCAAGTACTATGTGCGGTCCATTTTGCATCACGAAATGCCTTGCCAATAGGAGTGTTCCCTGAGAATGCATTCTTCCAAAATTCAATTGATTGGCTGCCGGCGACACTTTTAGGGGCTTCTTTCCAAAAACAAGCGGATTGAATCTCGGGGGTGGCAATATATGCCACTGCACCAGCATGGATAAATGAAGAATGAATGAAGTCAGAAGGATCATAACCACTATCAAGCATCCAGACCGCACCTTTACAACATGTGGCGTAAATAAATGTAGGTGCTTTATAATTAAGGTTATAAATAGTCGAGGACTCTAAAAAGTCATTCTGATACCCGCTAATATTGTCGATTCCTACCTCAATTCTTAACGAAGTCATCCCACCATGAGGCATAAAATGGAAATAGCCATAATTAGTAGTTTCTTCCATAATCTTTCCTATACTTTTATTTGTATCATACGGGTCCGTTATATTTTTTGGTAAATAATAAGTAGTAGATACTCCCGCATTAATAAAAGTAGGCTGGACTTCTTCATATGGATAATATTCTTTGTTTCGATCCCAATAAAGACTATCTTGTTCCGGTTGGTTAATTCGGTGACCATCGGCGAAACTTGCTTTTTTCTCCCAACCCGCTGGTGTTTGTGAATAATAATCTCCACCTGGTAAGAATTCACGATAAAAGAAGCTCCTCATGAGCTGTTTTGTTAAATCGAAGATATTTCCCGCCGCCAGCCGCCCTGCCGCTAGATCCTCCTTTGCGTATTGATCGGTTTGAATGGTTTCACTTAGCGTTGCATAAGCGGCAAGGGAGGAGGGATATTGTGTTTTTTGCGGGTTCTTTGTTGGAAAATAATAATCCACATGGATATCGTACACATAATTAGGTACTGCGTATGGTCCGCCAACAGCGGCTAAGTATTCCGGTGGATGACCGTGGTCTTGTAAGAATCGTTCGATATCATAGGAATCCTTTTTAAGTTTGGTGATACCTGGTGTAATTTTATTGTAGTTTGATTCATCAGGGTCTTTTGCAGATTCTACTGCTTCAAAGGCTTCTTTATCCACTGACCAGTCATCGGTTTGAACAATTCCATGCCGAAATGCTGCAAGCAGTGCAGCGGCGGGTGATTGGAATCTCCACTTGATATTTTCGAGTGCGCTATCATCGGTGTCATGCGGGTTGGTAATTATAACATAATTGCACACCATACCTTTTGATTCAAAGAGTTCAAGCTGGAACGTCCAGACTTCTTCCTTAGTGGATAACAACAATACATTCTCAGCTTCGACATTGGTATTACCAACTGCAATCACAGATTCTGTGCTTAATGAATTCAAAGTCTCTGGTGAAGGTGAAACCAGAATTGGTGCACTTATAAATGCCGCTGCGGACACTACCCAAAGCGCTTGCTCATAGTTTTCCACAGCAAATACCAATTCAGCTTTTGACCAGTATTCAGTTGCTAATTTTCCTGAGGCAGATTTTGCATCAGACCCCCAACCAGTAACAGCTTTTTTATCATGCAGGATAACCGTAGTAATATCACCCATACTATCGGAGAACATTAGCGGTGTTGATGAGGAACGGCTAATGAATGCGGGTACCGTACAAACGGCTACTAGTGCTTCCCATTGTTTTTGATTCATGGATAATACAAGTGCCTTATTTGGTTTGTTTAGGTTAATCTCCGAATCCCAGATCGTAGGTGTGATATGATTATTTTCCGTAAACGGTTGTTTATCTGTATTCTCTGCAAGAACTATTAAAATATTAGCAAACACAAATAAAAATATGACAAAAATACTTACCCCTGAAATAAAATATTTTTTGATCACCATCATATTCACTTCCTAAGATATCGATGGAAAGTGTGATATTTTATAAAAAATTATTGTTTTATTTTGCGAGTTCATCGATATTCTATTAATCAATAATTATCATTATCTATCAACTATTGCTTAGAGCCCAGATGTGCCCCATAATAACACTACATTGAATTTTTAGGATCATCCATAG
>CBFDAW010000467.1:0-3502 GCA_965602865.1 uncultured Thermoplasmata archaeon | reverse complement strand
TACGGTGAGTGCCCGCACCATTTCATCCCTCTTCCATGCTCCAAACTACTCAACAACACTAATTTTCCTAATTCTCATGTTGCATCCACAATAAATTTCTTCTTCCCCTCTGGTCGAATCGTTACTTCCTCTCCTTCCTCAAGGTCGATAAATTTGGCAATTACCTTAGGGATCCTGACAATTAATGAGTTTCCGGAATGCGCAACCTTTGTCTTTCTTTCAATACCCCAAACTCCAAGCTCTTTAGCTTTTAGTTCAATTTTTTCTGAAGCCTCTTCTGTAAAGAATGCCTCGGAACAGGAATCACAAACATCCGCATCATATTTCCCAAAGTACCAGTCTTTATATTTGTATTCGATCTTTTTTCTAATCAAAGACCCGGATTCGCAAATAGGACATTCCATATTAATCACTTCTATATGCCGTCACTATAAATATATTACATGGCTTTTTCTTATAAACTATCCCAATATTTCTATAGAAGGATACTACCTTCTTTTTGTGCAATTTCTTAGCACCTTTATTTATTGTCTCAATGGTTTCGGATTGGGATATCCCACGCTCTATCATCATGTCCCTGGCATGAATTGATGGTCTGAGTTTACATTCCATAGATATATATGTGTATACTAGTATTTAATTGTATTTACATGAATGTATGTTTCTTCTTACTCAAACTTCCACCATTCCAACCTTCGCTGAATTATTGCTACGAATTATTTTCGAATATTTATTTTCAGTTAATTTTTCAATAAATCCTAATGATCTCTTAAATACTAATACTCCCCAATACGAATGCTACAAGAGCTATTGCCATCCCGCCTTTTAATGTTTGTGAAGCTATCTTTGGTTTTCGTTGGATGAGAACGAGAGAGAAAATAAATATAATATCCGCGAGAAGGATCAAATAAAGATAATAATCAGTTAACTTAGTGAATTCGAAGACGGGACAAACCTCGGGGAACACGGGTATGGGGCTTAGGAATATTGCGAGGATTAGAAATATGCTGGCAACAATGCTGGCATTTCTAACGCCGATCTTTTTTGGTAGAGTAACTCTATCAATATCACCTTCAATATCTTCAATATCCTTCACGATTTCGCGCGTCAAAGTTGCCAGGAATGCTAGGAGGGATAGTAATATAACGACGCCGAACTTCAGCACTGCTACTGCACCGAACATGAATAATAATGCTACTAAGATACTAATTGTAATGTTCCCGATGAAGCCCTGGCGTTTGAGGGTGGTTTCATAACCAACCATTAGCAAGATCGCTAATACCAAAATTATGAACATAGTGGGGTTTATTAATAGCCCAAGCATGAATAAAAGTAGATAAATTAACCCTGCAGAGAGTATGACATCCTTGGCTTGTACTTGACCGGCGGGTATGGGGCGCTCCGGGTGGTTAATTAAATCGAACTCGCGGTCAAAATAATCATTCATCATGTTTCCCGCAGCCATGAAAAAAAATGCTATGACACTTCCAAGTAAGATCTCAAAACGATATTCCGAATTGAAAGTATCAACGCCGATGCCCACCATTGCACCGATTATTACACCAAACACTCCCATGAAGCAATTGATCGGCCTGATTATTCTTACTACCGCAAACATTACTAATGGAAATGTCCCAAAGTATTTTAAGTTTAATAAATTTCAGAAGAATATAAAAACCTGGATAAATCAGGCAATCAGTTGTTGTCTTACATAGCATCTGGTAATATACCCCGCGATTCGATTGCGCATGATTTTGGTGGATACATCCGTGAGCGTTTGAACCTTTGATTTATTATACTGGAAATCATTATTGAATTCATTAGGATATTTTTCCAACAGTTCCTTAGCTGTGCGTTTGATGTATTTTTGTCGTATATTACCCATAAAGACACCATATTATAGAGCTAATTATTTAATTCAAGAGTCGCCAAATACCCTTTTTAATATTTTAAGTTTCCTTATGTTCAATATGAATAATGGTTTTATACTATAAATCAATTAAACATAAATTTCAGGAGTAGAATTCATGAATATCATAGGAAAGTGCAGGACCCTGGGCATTGGTAGTTTACCAGACACCGATGCAAATGCGGCATGGGTGGCAATATTGGACTATTTTCCCGAAATACCAAATTGGCCACAACTACCGAAACGTAATTTTTTCGAAAATATGTACCTTCAATATAGTGAGCATCTACCGGGAAGGCAAATAGATCTCGATAATGAACGGTTTTTTATTAATAAGGCACGAGATTTAAATTCGGAGATGGAAGAATTTTATAACGCATATTTATCCAATGACTTGGATTTGTTCAAGATCTCCAGGGATTATAGTGGAGGTATACATACAGGCATAGTGCTAATGGAAAAGGATATTGATTTTTTTAAGAATATAGATTATATCAAAGGTCAGATCACTGGCCCGATAAGTTTTGGTTTACAAGTAGTTGATGAAGAAAAGAAACCGATTCTATATGACGAAATGTTCCACGACATATTGGTCAAGAACCTTGAGCGTCAAGCGCACTGGCAAGAAGAGGTGCTGGCGAAGATTAATAAAAATGTCATTATTTCGGTGGATGAACCGTATTTAAGTTCTGTGGGCTCGGGGGTTTTGAATTTAAATCGAGAGCAGGTAATTAAGGATATCGAGACAATATTTCAGGCACTAACAAGTGTAAAGGCAACCCACTGCTGTGGAAATACTGACTGGTCACTATTGATGGAAACATCGGCGGATATCCTTTTATTTGATGCGTATAACTATTCAAAAAACCTGGCACTTTTTGCATCAGAGCTGCAAGAATTCATAGCCCGCGGTGGAAGCATTGGTTGGGGTATTGTTCCAAGTATAGGTACCGAGTTGGAAGATTCTAACCGTGAATCATTAGTCAAACGCCTAGAAGATGGGGTCGAGCTGCTTGTCAAAAAAGGGTTAGACCGTGAGGTTATCTTGCACCAGAGTTTTATTACACCCTCGTGCGGGTTAGGAAATTTATCACTGTCAGAGTCAAGAACCGCCATGATGCTGACTAAATCGGTTTCCGAATACATGCAAATGAAATATGAACTTGAATAACGTCAACCCCGCATGCCCGCACCACCAGTCACCGTTCGCTACGCTCACTATAGACTGGTGACATGCTCGGCTAACTTCCGTTAAGACCCTTTTCCACTCATATTAAATTATTAATTTTATTCGTGCAAACACGATAGTACTCTTCAAGTACAATCGAGGTCTCAGAATTCAGCATAAATAATGATTTCAAGAATTCTGAAACACCGTCTACGGAAAAGATGCGGGATAAACCCGCAAGCAAACCTTACAGTTTGCATATCTTCCTCAGATGCTTCGCACCACTCGGTCGGGCACGCCATCAGACTTTGATAATGATTTAGTTAAAATAAAATCTTATGGTGTCTGCTGGGCTTTTGATAGTTCTAGCATTTTTTCTCTAGGTTTTAAAATTCTCAAATTTTGAAAGTATGCTGAATTTTATG
>CBFDAW010000466.1:0-3503 GCA_965602865.1 uncultured Thermoplasmata archaeon | reverse complement strand
TGGCACTACGGCTAAAAATCCTTCAACATTAGTTTAAAATGACAAAGTTAGGTTAACAGCTATAATTAGGCATCCACGAACCTGAACCAACGAAATATAATCAGAGCCTGATAAGCGAAAATTAAGTAGAGCCTAACGAAGTGGCTCCCGAACCCGAGTATAATGGAGTGATATATTAAATTAATTGAAGATTTGCGTGTTACTTATTTTATTTTGAGTTTTAAGGTTGGGATTTTACCTAGCAATTAAAATTACACGCTGGTCCGAGGACTCGTTTGGATCTTCCCACCCTCTTACCAACGATTATTATCATTTTAATATTGTAGTGGTCCCACTCCCGACTCCTATGATTGCGCCAAAAATTGGAGAAGAGGTTCAATATCTTATAAAAAAATACTTAACATAGGTTTCATATCACTATTTTCATTTATTAACAGAGTGATATTAGGTGTTTTCATGTATGAAAAGCGTTGGGAGCAGATCAAATCTGACTTAGAGAAGGAGAAAGCAGACGCATTTGTATCCGTTCTGGGGGGGAATAACCGGTATCTTTGCTGTGCGCATATACCATCTTTCCCAATAGTAACACATGTTATTATTCCAGCCAAGGGCGAACCTTTTGCAATTGCGTCCTCGCTGGAACAGTTCAGGGCAATTGATGAATGCGCGATTTCGAATGTCAAGATTTTCACGCCTCACCCATATATAAAACGCGATGGCAAAACTGGGATGATAATCTTAAAGCGTGAACTCAAAAAATTGAACGCTAAGAATATTCTATTTGATTCCAAACCTAAAGGGATCCGCGGTAAAACTAAGAATTTAGTGGAGAAATATAGAATGATAAAAACCGCGCCAGAGCTAAAGGCGATGCGCGAGGCTGCTAAACTGACGGACCGCGCAGCAAAGGTCTTAGAAAATGAAATTATTGCCCCGCGTAAAACCGAGCGCCAAGTTGCATTAGAATTGGACTCGGTTATGCGTGCGAATAAAAATGTCCAGGGTCTATCATTTGAAACCATAGTCGCGGCGGGTCCGCATGCTGCATATTCACACCACGATAATACGACCTCGAAACTGAAAGACGGCGATATTGTGATTTGTGATTTTGGGATATTTGTTGATGGCTATTGCTCGGACATGACCCGAACCTTTGGTGTGGGTGGAATTTCTGAAGAATTGATCAATATTTATAATATAGTCTACGACGCGCAACAGAATGCGATAAAAAGCGTGAAACAGGGACAGCCGTTCCATGTAGTCGATACTGCAGCTCGAAAAGTGATAAAAGAGCATGGCTATGCTAAATATTTCGTCCACTCTCTAGGTCATGGACTGGGATTGGAGGTACATGAAGCACCCGCAGGGATCAATATCGGAACAAAAACAAAAATGAAAAATGGGTGCACATTCACCGTCGAGCCAGGGATTTACGTGCCTGGTATTGGTGGTGTTCGAATCGAAGACGATATACTGATTACCGGTACCGGCGCTGAGTTATTGACCAAATACCCAAAAAAACTTAAGTGAATAAATAAATAATAAGTAAAAATGTATAAATTCTTGTACGATAAAAAATGCGTTTGTTAGTATATTGTTTACAAAACATTTTTTATTCTCTATTACTATTCATTGATTCTAATTTAAATTTTTAAACTTCTTACAAATACATTTATATAATTTATTTGTCATATTATCTTAGTAATTTGGAAATATATTATTTAATTCTAAGCTCCCAATAACTTACTGGGAAGTTTTGAAATCGGTCGAAAAATAGTATTAAAATTATAAGACATCTTACACAATCCAAGATCAAATAAGAGAGGATATAGATTTACCTAAGATATTAAAGTTTGATTACAAATTATAAGAGTTGTTAAAATCAATGCCTTTTCGAGGAGATAATTTGGTTTATATAAATCGAACAAAAAT
Source organism: uncultured Thermoplasmata archaeon (assembly GCA_965602865.1). Taxonomy (GTDB): domain Archaea; phylum Thermoplasmatota; class Penumbrarchaeia; order JAEHCK01; family JAEHCK01; genus CBFDAW01. The sequence goes on along the minus strand of CBFDAW010000466.1, from coordinate 1,571 downwards.
ATATATTGAACTCATCCAGGAGATATTAAACTCAAATAAGGACATTCTATCGGTTGAGTTTATTAGAAATGGATTAGGAGGACTCATTGAAGAAAGCCCGATTTTATCTAAATTATCTATTGATGATAATTTTCAACTGGATTCCACAATGCCAGATTTTGACGGGTCCTTAGAAGCACTTCGGACGTTTGTGAAATTTCTGCATTTTTATATTCAAAAATTAATCCCTGAAAAAGATGTTGAACAGCGGTTTATTAAGATTGCAGAAAATTATATCCATGAGCATTCCATCGAAATACTTGATTCCGATCTAATGACGTATTTATCACCGGTATTTTATAAAGATAAACGTAAAAAAGAGCAATTAGACATCAATTTATTACGTCAGGAAGATCCAAAAAAACAGGTAATAGTAGTCTACGAAACGTTATTTACCGTGTACCTACAAGAAGCATTTAAAACTGATGATAGGAACTTATTCTTTTCTGAGGTATTGAAATTAAAGAAGAGTTTTCCGATTCTTAACCAATTTTTAATTACCCAAAGCGGTGATGTATCTATAATACCCAAAGAAGATGATACCCACGAATCGCTAGTGGAGGCTCTTGCGGAAGTGTTCGATTATTTTGTTGACTTCTCGGCGCCAAGTTTGGGTAGTGATATGGCATTTAGGCGTGCACGTGAGATTATAAGACCGATAATTGAACTGTTGGAGGAAACTCCAGATAAACTGGGGATTACCAATTACATATTAAAGGGTGCGTTGACAAAACGTATACCAACCGGAATCTCAGGGTTTGATCACATGATTCAAGGTGGTATCCCACGGGGTAAATCAGTTCTAATCCAGGCATCCGCGGGATCAGAGAAGAACTTTTTCATTAGCCATTTCATTAAACATGGTCTGGAACATAACTCTAATCTTATTGTTACATTAGCCAAAATACCGCCGAAGATATTCAAGGTCCAGATGAAGACCCTGGGACTCAATACCAATAATTATGAGAAGAATGACCAATTAAAGATTATCGATTGGTATTCCTGGCGGAAAACGGATAATAATGTACCACCGGAATCTAAGTCAATACTTCTAGCAAGTGGTGATTTATCGAAGTTATGGATGACGATCGAAAAGTCGCTATTAGGCTTTAGTTATTCACCCACCAAATGTGCGGTTTTAAATATCCTAACATCGGCATTAAGCATTTTTGAATTTGATCAGGTTTATAATTTTATAAAGGAGATGATTGAAAAATTCAACGAAAAAGATATTACCGCATTATTTTTAATAGAAAAAGAGGAGCATGACCCGCTAGTTATTGCCAGGCTACGGGTGTTGTTTGATGGTGTTATAGATATCGAAAACGACGAAGTGGACGGAAAGATCACCAGGAAGATCCGTGTATTATCCATGCGTGGTACAGAATTTGACCCAGAATTTAAACCCCTGACACTACAAGGGACTAAATTGATCGTGAGCTAGACTATGATCTAGTATTGATTTTTAATTAATAAGCCGTATTTGTTTAGCTCAAGCATAGTTCCTTTCTGAGGACCTGTTCCATCTCTTT
>CBFDAW010000465.1:0-3514 GCA_965602865.1 uncultured Thermoplasmata archaeon | reverse complement strand
GAGAAAGGCAAGGGCTTAGCGTTGGGTGATGACTGGTCAGGCAATGTTGAGAAGTTCACAGGGCTTATCAATAACCCATATGGTTATTTGGAAGCAAGTTTGAACAGTTATGAATATCGAAGTTACGCACAATGGGACATAGGGAAAATAGATAGATTATTCCCGCAAGAAAATAAAACATGGATCGAGATTACGAAACTGAGTCTCCGTTTCAACCACTATTCCGGTACGGCATCAAATATCTATGTTTACAATATGAAAGAAAATGTAACCGGTTCTTTAAGTGCACTTTCTATTTACACGGATTGTGGTGATGGTAATCAATACTATGGCCCTAGCTCAGAGGTTAGTGCGGTAAATGTGGAGTATGAGTGGCCACTTGGAAGTGATGCGGTGAGCGCATTCCAGAATGCATTTGATGACAGTGTCCCGGATTACTTTGGTGTGGGTATGATCTCCAAATCCAAAACCGGTAACACTATCTCATACGGTCCGAAGTTAGTGATCGAGTGGCGGTATAACTTCTTAAAACCAATATTAACACCTAAACGTGTTGAAGGTTTTGAGAGTTCACCAACATTATTCAATGCCAGTTCCAGTCGGAATGTGAGCGGTGGTAACGGTGGTCTATTGTTTGAATGGGACTGGGAGAATGATGGGAAGTTTGACGAGAACTCGACCAGCCCATATGTTTACCATACCTGGAATGATGATTATTTAAGTAAAATTGCGGTACGTTTAACAGATATAAATGAAGGTAGAAGCGAGATCGGGGAGTTTCGAGTAGATATACTCAATCTTGACCCACAGGTAAACACAACGAATGGCAAAGTCACGCCGCAGCCCGCCTGGGAAGCCAATAATGTAACGTTCTCAGGTTTCACGGTGGAAGATCCGGGTAATGATACCTACAGTTATTTCTGGGACTTTGACGGTGATGGCGAGTATGATATGAATGGGCCATGTAATGGTACACAAGTGCCATTAATAAAATGGTATTACGATGATAATCATATAGGTGAAGCGGAGTTATTGATAGTAGATGATGACGGCGGTACATCGAATATTTCGGTTCCCGGTGAACTAACGGTAATACCAGGTAGTGATGACACGGGATATGTAACCAATATCGGTAATAGGTATTCAGGGCAGATATATGTTAGATGGCAGTCAATATATGCTTATTATCGCGGTTATGCGAAAATCGATTTATCAGAATTCCCGAAAGATGGCGTCGTTAAACAGGTTAATTTTGTTGCAAAGGTAATGGAAAATCATTCAGTGAACTTTGTGGGTGTGCATCTATTAGCCAGTGATCCAACTAGCGACCCTGGGTCATTAGTTTATGGTTTGACAGTTTATGCCGAAGCGGGCGCTACCACTAATCGATTATTCGGTTTAACCTGGGAAGTTGGTGACAAGGAAAAGGACCTAACCGATTTTATCAGGACCCCGGAAGGCCAGGCGGTAATACAATCAGCAATAGCGAATGAGTGGATCGCCTTTGGCTTTGATCTCGAATCACCTAAAATGCTTGGAATGTATGATGGTTACATGGCGGGTCACACATACGAATTACCTGCCTTGGAAATTGAATACGTAACCTATGAACCGGGTTGTTTGATCCCGGTAGTCGTCAAGAACAGACCACCAGAGATTAATTGCTCGAGGATAAGTGTGACACCAACGGTATTGCAGGAAGGTGAATCGGTTACAGTCAGCAACCTGAGTTTTTACGACCCCGGTAATGATATATATGAATATAATATTCATATAGGAGACACTTACTCGACCGGCTGGCTACCGCTTGGCGAGCGCGCAAAACCTGCCACGGTTGGTAAGATATTACTTGCCACTAAAGGAGAACCGATGGGAGATGAAAAGGTATTTTACGATTGGTTCGTCATCCAAGCTAAAAAAGAGGGTTGGGAGTACGAGTATAAAGATTGGTTAGACCCATCATTAAACTTTGAGGGCTATTCATTGGTAATATTACCTGATCTCTCCGGTTCGGGTTTTTACAGACAATTCTCTAAAACCATCAAATCAGAGATCATAGATAAAGGAATATCGTTATATATCTACGGCCAAGCATCATTGTACCTTGTGGAACAATTGTCCTTAGGTCAGCGTGCACCATATGGCTTCGGCAATTTTAGAAGAATGTATGTACTAGACAACTACGCCGGGATCACGGATGGTTATTGGGGAAATGTATACGTAGTCTCCAGCGGCTCTTCATCCGGAAGTACATTTTATCGGTATATTAACTTTAAGGGTGCACCCTTAGCTGCAATATCTTCTTCGTATGACCATATATTATCATTTGGAGTATTCGATAAGGGCATTCATAGATATAACGGCGTCACCGGTGACAAGAATACAGGTACGGTAGGCGGTAAAATCGCAATGTATACTCAGACTTTGACGCAAAACGCGGTTTTCAATATGGACTGGGATATTATCATGAATCGAACTTTCAAATGGTTGTTGGAGGGTGCACCGGGCGGGCAACCGGCCACCCCGGGCTGGGGCGTGTATGGTGCAGGGCATCATCATGTCGATATATCACTCCCGGCGACAGCCTTTGATGATCACCCTGCTTCGGGAACTACCGAGGATGATCTTCTAGTAACCATATATGTACGTGATGATGATCATCATACATTTATAGTCAACCATAAAGGTGTAGGCGCGTTGGATGGGCCGGTTATTGTGGATTCACAAGGCACGGACACTCGATCGGTTGGCCTTAATAACGGTCGTAATGTGGTTGTTGACGATGAGTACAATATTTATGTAATATATGCCAAAAAAGACGACCCGTCAGCCTCCTATAACCAAATATATGTTGCAAGATCCGAAGATAACGGCGGTAGCTGGGAATACCATAAAGTATCCAACCAATGGTACTTCAATTATTATCAATACGCACCATCGATCGCCATCGATAGCGAAGGTGTATTGCATGCGGTCTGGTATGGCGGTACACTAGTAAACACAATAAACAATATTAGATATGCAAACTCAAGAGACGGTGGTATAACCTGGAGCGAGCATTATAACATAACATCCGGCTCAGTATCTGGGGCATACTATTATTACCCAAGCATTGCGGTGGATGATAACGATAAAATACATGTGGTTTGGTATGGTCGATCGACGAGCACTACTCCAAACGCAATTCATAACATTTACTATATCAACCGCAGTTCTGACGGTGGTTGGGGGACGGTATTCCCGGTCACGACAGTCACGGGTTTCAACCCCAACATGCATCAATTCAATCCATCTATTGCTTTGGACACTGACGGGAATGCGCATATTGTTTGGCACGGTAAATTATCAACCGCATTATCGAAAACAAATAACATCGGTTATAGAGTACATTGGTCCGCGAACGATACCTGGAGCGGTATGGTTATGCTGACCAACGATACGGATCTTGGGAATAATAACCCATGCATAATAGTGGATGATAATGATGATATACATATAGTCTGGGATGGTGGCG
>CBFDAW010000464.1:0-3516 GCA_965602865.1 uncultured Thermoplasmata archaeon | reverse complement strand
GTTTATTCTGGCTTTTACGAAATTTAAAACATTCTATAGCTACTGAGTGGTGAGTTCCAAATGGTTTTGTTGATATTTGTGATAAAACCACTCATGTTTTTTATGAGATCGAGTTCAATAGATCGCCAAAATTCAGATCACGTAAACTTGATCTATATCGAATTACTGGCTATGAAGTTATAATTGTTGATTGCTCCAAAATGCCTTCAGATATTGATAAAATTCGTATTTATTTGCAACAATTCATTGTTGTTGATTGATTTTATTTAAAGGTGGGGCGTCTAATTCTATCTCTTTCACCCCCACTCCAGCACTCCTCCGCAATACGGGCACGGATTGGTGTATTCTGGGATCTGTTGATTGCACAAAGGACAGGGCGTAGTTAGTGGTTGAGTTGGCTGTTGAGGTTGAGTTTGTGGGTGTGTGGGTGTGGGAGTTAACGGCTGAGTTGGCCCTTGGTCAAGTGTAATGTGAGAGGTTTGTGGTGTGAGGGGTGGAGTGACCTGTACCTGTGGTTGAGGTGCTTCCATGGTAAGCTGCTGTTGTATTGGTTGCTCCTGCACCTGCGGTTGTGGCTGTTGTATTTCCGGTTGAACATATACATCATATGGGACATCAGATGGTGGTTGTGATACTATTGGCTCTTGGATAGGTTCTGATTCAGGCTGTTCTTCAGGAGGTGGTGCTTCAGGATATGTTATATAATCCAGCTGTGCATCAGACTGGTAGTACGGTTCCGTTTCTGGCTCTGGTGGATAAGTACCCGTCGCCGGCGGCAATTGTGGCGGCGGTTCAGTAGTTGGCATGATAGGAGTAGTTGATGTATAAGCTGTTAATGGTCCAGGTGGTAATACCTCACCATAAGTCCCAGGAGCCATTGTGGTACTTTCAAATGCTTGTTGTGGTTGTATTAATTGTGGTTGAGGTACTGAGGGTTGAGTTAATTGAGCTACTTGTGTACCATCGGAGCCTTGTTCGAGGGTCACCAGGCTAATCTTAGGTTGATACGCGCCCGTCGGTTGTAATACCTGGTCCTCGGGTATACCCATGGCCTCGAGCTTGCGCTTCTTCTTCTTGCTAAATATTATAAAGAAAATACAAATCAAAACTATAATTATTATTATAATTATGACCCCTAACCACAAGAATAAACTAACGGAAAATTGGCTTGTACCTGCTTCATCCTTTGGAACTTCTTTTACTATTATGGTTACATAATCATACGCGGTTGCACCAACAGAGTCTTTTACTTCTATTCCGATAGAATATTCCCCTGGGCCTAGAGTTAAAGTATGATTAGACAATGTTAACCTGTAACCAAGATCTTTTCCACCAGACTCGTTTATAAACCAACGGTAAGTATGTGTTTCCGTGGACCTAGGTATTAAAAAATCAGGATCATCTGATCTGCAAATGAATGTTGTTTTATCATTCTTGAAGAACTCGGCACCATCTTTAGGTGAAATGATCTCAACGCTCGGTGGTTCATTTACATTAAGCACCTCGATCCAAATATTCTGTGAGGTATAAACCGGTGGCGTCTCATTGTTATCAGTAATACTAATATTTATGTAATGCAGGCCAACATCCGCGTTAGTTGGTCTGAAGATCAGCTTACTCTCGCTATCTTGAAAATAAAAATTACTCTTTTCAGTTTTATTACTAATATATTGTATCATCCCGCGTTCGGCATCACCATCAATATCCTCCACCACTACCGTAAGGTTCAACCAAGCATTCTGCTTTACGATAAATCCTAATGCCGAATCATCATCAGGTACTACTTGGTTACCCACTTGAATTATTTGTGGTAGATCATTGGTCGGATGTACCGTCACCAAAACAGTTTCAACCGCGGCTGGTGAGAATGTATCATTCGCGTAGAATGTTATTTCTTCGGTCCCGAACCAATTCAGAACGGGTGTGAGTTTAACAGTTCCGTTATCTTGGGTTATTTCAACCTCAATGTTATCTTGCCCATTGGCAGAGAATGTGAGTGAGTCGTCATCTGGGTCGGTGAACACGGTGATAAGTTTATCTTCTAATATTGCTGGTATATCTTCATACATCTCATAAATGGAAAACGGTATCACGAGCTCGGGTGGTGAATTTATTATAACTACCTCAGCTTCACCGTGTAATCCGATATCATCGCCGTCGAATGCATACACTACGCAACGCCAGGTTTCGTCTTTTTGTGTGGCAGTATTTGGTATTATTGTTTTATTATCAAATTCTGGCAAGTACGTATCATTTTCAAACCAGCGGTATAAATATTTCAAATGATTGATAGAGGTTTCAATATCCGTTGAGTTCTTGGCGATTACTATTAGCTCATCTCCAGTTTTCGGTTCAACTGGTAATATAAAAACGTCTGGTGCGGTGGGTTTATTATTGAGTACTTCGATAAAATCTGTTTTAATAGTGATATTTGAATCTTGAAAGAAATCATATAATGTGAATTTAAATGTATAAAATCCTAACTCAGTATCAGCTGTTGGCGTAAAAGTACCACAAAACCCATACAAACTCCAGTCATCTTCATGATCAAAAAAGATATCTGAGATATAGGAGCTTTGCCATTCAATATCAGATGGTGCTTTATATTCAATTTCCAAAATGAGATTCATTTTTTGGAGGTCATGTTCAAATACGACTACCTCTATTCTTACGGATTGTGTTCGATACACTTCGGTTAAATTAGAATTAACATCTAATATTTTCGGCGGCTTATTTTTTGTCCAGTTCACTGACCAATCGTAGAGCGTTGCTGTATCATCACCATTTGATTCAAAGATAGCTTTTAATTTGATTGAAGGATGATCCAGTGGATTTATAGAAATAAGGCTATAATGTGTTTGTATTAAATTTTCAAAATATTCAATTGGTTGATTGGAATTTGCATCAAGTATTGAAATATTCAAGAAAGCATTTATTATTTCGGTTTTATTAATAATAAGGGTATCCCAGTACATGTTAGTGGGGAGCGGGATGGGATTTGAGATGAGATTTCCGTTAGAAATAAATCTATACGAGCCTTTCTGGTAAAGGTCATTGATTTCAGGGATAGTTAGAGCCCGGTTGTAGATAGCAACTTCGTCAATGGATCCTTTAAAGAAAAACTCAAAAATCCCGGCATCTTCTAAAGCACCAATTGTAATTTCCTCAATTGCAGATTGTAAACTACTACCGCTAGTAACTATACTTTTTTCCAATTTCCCATTTACAAATAAACTAAGCTTATTTGCATTACCATCAAAACTAAAAGCAACTTGAGTCCACTGATTATTAGGAATAACACTAACACCTTTGAATTGATCTGATGTTGGAAAACCGTTAATATAAATGTGAAGTTTATCATCGTTCATTAAATTAAAATAATAACAATTAGTGCTATCCCACTTATTTACAATACCTCTGTTGTAACCACCCAAAGTCGGATAAATCCAAGCACTTACTGTAATAGCTGTAGTGATATCTAAAGAAGAATCACCAGGAACATATACATAATCATCC
>CBFDAW010000463.1:0-3518 GCA_965602865.1 uncultured Thermoplasmata archaeon | reverse complement strand
CCATCGATGTTGGTATACGGGATTCGATGGGTATCGCCCATATTTGGGATATACTAGGTATAGTATGTGGGATGGAAATAAGTGGTTTGGTGGGATAAGGTGGGGGCGAGAGTTAAGTAGATTGGTTTTCTCAAACGAAACACGAAAAAAAACAGGGCGGGAGGTTTTATGGTGTGCCATAAACGGGTGGGATTTGAGAGCATAAAAAGAGAGACGATTTATATTTTGAGAATAATATAAAATTGACAAAATAGGAATTAGTATGATATATCAATTATATAGTTGGTATAGAATAAAAGTGATTAAAAACATTTTCATAAGGATGACAAAATATTATATAATTAAATCATTATATACCCCCGACCCCAACAGAATCGATATGCTCAAAACCGTAGGGGGCAATAGACGAGTGATGTAGTAATCGGGTGGGCTTGGGAGGATTAAAGTAATTACACTGTTGCCTCGAAAAAATATGTGACGAAGGGGGAGACTTCGAGATATAATGGCGAATTAGTTTAAACTAAAGGAGGAAAGAGAATGTTAAAAAGTATAATTAGAAATGGGTTAGTATTTGGAACGCTATTTTTGTTAATTTTTGTGGCATTTGCTGGGATATCGATGAATGTGAGCGCGGATCCGGCAACAATTACTGTACCGGACGACTACTCTACAATACAAGCGGCAGTAACTGCGGCTAATTCTGGAGATACTGTGTATGTGCGCGTAGGAACATATTATGAACATGTGACCATAGGCAAATCTTTGACTTTGCAAGGCGAGGATCGAGATACAACAATAGTAAATGGTGGTGGAAGCGGTAACACCATTTACATCTCGGCAGACCACGTCACTCTTGAGAGTCTGAAGATCACAAATGGGGAAAACGGGGTTCGCCTACCCTCTGAGGTATATGAATCACATCTTACCATACGCAACGTCATTATTGACTCCAATGCGAATTGCGGCATTCGGGACTGTCATACGGGTGGTTACTGGGTTATCGAGGATTGCATCATCTCGAATAATGGAGGATCTGGGTTTCACCAAGCACATCAGTTCCATCACTCCGTCATACGAAACTGCGAAATATTTGGAAATGGAGGTGGGGGTTTCGAGATAGGTTGGGCTTCCTACTGGAGTGTCGAAAATTGTGAGATATATTCAAACATTGGAAACGGCATTGCAATTGATACTGCAGATTATGGTACGATTAAAAACTGTGATATATATTCAAATAAAAATGGTATCAACTTTCATGGTTGGGGTTCATATTATAATAAAATTGTTGGTAATAAGATTCATTCCAATATTGAGGGAATACAATTAAGCTGTTGCTATCACCGCGGCAATATCTTCATAGAAAATCAAATTTATGATAATGAATATGGTGTATATATTCGCAAAACGCAGCAGTATCCTCTCCGTGACAATATATTCTATCACAATGACTTTATAGATAATACAGTTAACGCCCGTGTGGATGAGGATAGATATATTAATGTGTGGGATAATGGCTATCCTTCAGGTGGTAACTACTGGGATGACTACACAGGTATAGATGCAAACAGCGATGGGATCGGCGATACACCCTATGTGATTAATGTAAAGAACAAAGACAACTACCCACTGATGAAACCATGGAATAATCAGCCGCCAGTAGCAAATGCCGGCCCAGATCAAACAGTGGAGCAAAACAGTTATTCGGGAGTCGAAGTAACTCTTGATGGTTCTGGGTCGAGTGACCCTGATGAGGATGAGTTGACATATAGTTGGACTTGGGAAGGAGGCTCCGCCACAGGAGTAAACCCACAAGTGACTTTCCCATTGGGAACCACCACTGTAACCTTGGTTGTCAATGACGGAACAGTTGATTCAGACCCAGACACGGTTGATATCACTGTAGAGGATACTACACCACCAGTAATTACAACCACGGGGACACCAATAGTACTTTGGCCACCAAATCATAAATATCACACTGTTAAAATATCTGATTTCGTAACATCGGTAGAGGATATTTGTGATGCTAATGTGGATATCGATGACGTTATTATCACCTCGGTGAGCAGTGATGAACCCGAGGATGCGAAAGGTGATGGTAACACCAAGGATGATATTGTAATCGTGGATTCTCAAACAGTAAAACTAAGAGCAGAGCGCCAGGGTAAAGGGAACGGCAGAGTATATACAATTAATTTTGAAGTAACAGATGGAGAAGGTAATACCGCATACGGATCATTTCAAATTTGGGTCCCGCATAATAAAAAGGACACTGCGATAGACGATGGTGCAAGTGCGGGATATACTGTATACGTGTGAGGAAAAGTAAAAAAAATAATTAATTGAGAGGGTAACTTATACCTTCTCTTATTTTTCTTTTTTTTTAATGTAATTTCTAAAAAGATTCACGGAAGATATCTCCCGAGTTTGGTATACGGGATTCGAGAGATATATCTATAGCGTCAAAATACGGTTGGATTTACAATAATCCCAAATGACTATCAACATCAACAAAATCGATATTCCATGACTTTATATATCCCTCAATTTTATTGAGCCACCTATCTGAAAAATCATATCTCCTTGTAGAAAGTTCCAAATTATATTCAATAAATTCATATATCAATTTTTTCCTAATATCATCCTTAACTGGAATACACAAACCATCATTTCTAATGTATAGCTTTCTTCGTTCAATTGATAGACAGTTCCAGTCGAGCATACTGAATTCCATAACCAAATTCTCTATTCCATTGCAAATTATATCTCTATATTCTTCATTATAGATATTTGAAAACAATGCCAATAATGCACCCATTTGATACATTTCCATTTGTGTTCTATATTTTCCTGTTCTACGACGAATTCGCATCCGTATCCAACGATGGGCTTGTTCATCAATATTATTATTTCGATGAATAGGAATATAATTCCCTTTTTCATCTTTAAGATCAATAAAGAGTCCACCCCATTTATCTTGAAAATAATTAGCTATTAAATCGGACTTTTGTAAAAATAACCCACCCAATTCTTTTCCTTCTTTTTGAATATCATCAATTAATTGGGTTAATTCTTCTTTCATTTCTTCAATTTTTTCTTGAGTAAGAATATTGCTTTCATTCAATTCATTTCTCATTAACCCCATAGTCTCTCGTATTTTAATATACCACTCCCAAAGTTGATCGATTGTACTACTTAATTCTTGAATTTTTTTGTTTTTAATAAAACCAAGAATATGTTTGGTTAGAGATGATATTTGATATATTTTGATGACGGAACCACAATTTCGAAGATTATTTTGGAAGAAGTTATTACAGATCACCGTAATTCGATCATAGAATTCCTTATGTGCTAGTTGAAATGGATAATCTTTTATATGTTTTATTGGATATAACAAATGGTCAATTAGTAAATGAAGCCAGTAAAATGCATGTCTTTCATTTAAAATTACACTTGATTTGATAACTTAAACAGATAGAAATGTATACACTACAATTATTTTAAAGTTATTTGTTTTT
>CBFDAW010000462.1:0-3521 GCA_965602865.1 uncultured Thermoplasmata archaeon | reverse complement strand
ATGGACATTCACCATAGACACAAGCATTCCTGATCCTCCTGTTCCTGTTCCTTCTGTAACGCTGATCTCTCCCGAGAACGATTCAATAATATCTTCGATCAAACCGACATTATCCTGGTCGGTCGAGTACGAAGGCGCCGAAATTCTATCATACGATGTATATCTGGATACAAACGATCCTCCAATAGAATACGAGAAATGCTCAAACACATATTTCTTACCCCAAGGCACTCTTAAAGATAATAGAACATACTACTGGAAGGTGGTGCCGTGGGCGGGAAATGTCAAATGTCCTGAGTCAGAGACCTGGTCGTTCACGGTCAATAGAGATTACACACCGCGGATCGAGCTCAAACTGACTGTTAATCCGCCGTATCTCGAGCAGGTACCCGGTGATGTGGTATCCGTTCAAGCAACTGTTTATAATCTTGGCGAGTTGACGGATACTATCTCGTTGAGCGTGGACGTTCCGGCGGACGCGGATATAAGTGCGCAAGTGAATGAACCTAACACAATGGGTGCGATCCCGGATGGTACTGCAAAGTTTAATATTACGATAACGATTGGAGAAGATGCGAAAAAAGGCGAAGTGGTATTAACGGTCAAGGCAGTCTCCGGGAAGGCTGCCGAGTATGACCTGGTCGTCGAGGAAAATGCTGAATTAACCGTGAAGATATTTGGAATAGAAAAACCTGAAACTGATAAATCCTCGACTTTGTTCACATTTTTGAACATTTTATTTATTATCATTATACTCATCATTATCTTGGCACTGGTAATCATTGTAAATAACCGAAGAAAGCGTGATAAGGAGAAAAAATCAACGAAAGAAGCGGTAACCGTAAAGCCCGGTGAGCTTCCCACGGCGGTGATAGCTGTGGGTCAGGCACCAACGGTCGCACAGCTACCGGGTTCGGTAGCGGGTAATGTGGGTGAGCAATCAAGAGCTTCAACTTCTACAACACCAGTATTGGCAAGTTCACCATCGAATGTGCAGGCACCTGCATCTCAACAAATACCGCAGGTTGCAAGGCTGCCGCAGTTGCCGCCCGCTCAAATTCAGAAAACGAAAACGGAAATAAGTAATACCACACTAGAAAGTGCGGAAGCAACCCCACAGCCTACGCCGGAATCATAGAATCAACCGGAAGTTCAGGTTGCAATAACAACGGTTATCCAGGCACCTAGTTCTGTATCATATGTTTCTGACAAAACGAAGGGAAAGCTATGGAGTTTTGGATGGAATCTTGGGGCGCCAGTGTGAAAAGACCAAAGAAGGTTAGGTGGGGTTGGTTTTAATAACAAGATAAAGAAAAAAAAATGGTAGACGGAAATTAGGGAGCAATTTAACTGCGGGCAAAGGGTGATTAAGAATATATATCTTTCAAATAATATAAAGACGTAAAGAAGGTATTATATTGTTATGAAGATAAAAGTATCTTTTTATTCCTAATGAATTATAAAGACACTTTGTAATAAAAAGGGGAAAGAGGTAAATATTAAATATAGAATGTAGAGATGAGATAAAAAGATGAGGAGATTGAGAAAAATGAAAGAAAGAAGAATAAAAAAGATGTTAGCGATCGTTACACTTTTTGTACTGGTTACAGCTGTATTTACATTAACGGTGCCAACGAATGTAGGCGCTACAACCATTATCGTGGATATTAATGGAGGAGGACAATATACCTCAATTCAAGCCGCTATTGATAACGCTACGCCAGGGGATACCATCCGAATCTGGGCGGGGACTTATAGCGAGAGCGTAGTAGTGGACATGAATTCGACAAATGTAAAGCTAATCGGTTTAAAGCTGATAGGGAATGGGACGAGTAACACTATAATTGACGGAGGTAATTTGGACGTGGTAACGATCAAAGTTGATAATGTTACAATAGAGGGGTTCACCATTCAAAACAGCGATAATATCCCTGTGTTAAGTATGGGTTGTGGGATACGACTGATAGGGATTAGTTCGCACTATATCATAGGGTGTATAATTAGGAACATCACAATCAAGGATACCGAGAGGGGGATGTATTTCGAGTACGCAGGAGAGAATCAGAACAATTTTAACACGATCGAAAATATCGATTGTACAGCATCCCCTTACAATAAAGATGATGCTATTTGGCTCCACCGTAGTAATTATAATAGTGTTAAAAATATAACGATTTTTCAAAACCAAGATAATCATACTGACGGTGCAGTATATCTGGAAGACTTTTCTTCGTACAACTCATTCGATAATATAACCATTTATCAAAACGCGGGCGGTGATGGTTTTTATATAAAAGGAGATTCTGATGATAATAAAATAATAAATTGTACCATACATAATACAACAAATGGTATTTCCCTTCATAGGATAGGTCCCAATATACCTAGTAATAATACTATAATAAACAACATAATTTATGATAACAAAAAACACGGCATCTATTTATATAATGGTGATTATAATACGATAAAAGAAAATTTAATATACGATAACGACGGGGATAATGATAACGATGGTGATGGCATTTATCTGTATTCCTCTAAAAATAATACAATTAAGGAAAACGAAATATACAACACCCATGATGGAGAAATGATATTAGGCAATCAGCAATGCGGTATTCATTTATATAATTCAGATGATAATAAAATCCAAAATAACGATGTTGACCTGAATGATCCCACGGATAATGAATACGGTATTCATCATAATAAGTTGTATGGCATTTTCGATATGGATGGCGATAATAATACAATCAACAATAATATCTGCAAAAGAACACTTGGTTGTGGTATCGCTTGCTTATGTCGTACTAATTGTGCCCCTTGGAGTATTAACGAAAATTATTGTAACTATAACACCCAGGACGGCATTTGGATTGATACTTGTAGTCCAGGCACTATCATCAACAACAACGATTGTTTGTACAATGACGGATGCGGCATCACTATTCATGACTCCTCTAACAACAACGTCATCACAAATAATACTATTTCGTTCAATGGTGTTTATGGCTTCCAAATCCATGTCAACTGTAATAACAATACCATAACCGAAAACACGATTGAAGATAACACTGAATATGGCATCCACATTTATGATGAATGTTTTAGCAATACTATCTATCACAACAATTTCATTGATAACAACGGTGCAGGAGAAACCTATGATATTGACCACATTCAAGCATGGGATGACTGTGACAATCAATGGGATAACGGTGGTGGCGGCGGTGCGGGAGAGGGTAACTATTGGTCTGATTGGCTTCCTCCAGATCTTCCCGATGATGATGATGATGGTATTGTAGATTACCCTTATGTCATCAATGAAGGTTCATCTCAAGATAACTTTCCATTTACGACCATTTCTGGATGGCTATAATATAAATAATAAGCAACAAAACAATGACTAAATGCTAGAAAAAGATAATTAGATTATGATACTTTTAATTGTGAGATAAAAATACAATTTTCGAAAAGTTTTTAAATCAATTTAACTATTGCTCCAATTAATATATATA
>CBFDAW010000461.1:0-3523 GCA_965602865.1 uncultured Thermoplasmata archaeon | reverse complement strand
TATCACAGGTCATGGTAATATTACCAACCGCTCCTAATTTTGCTTTTACTTTTGTGGAATTCTCTATTTTTGTATTATCAGAGATCGCTTTAATTATGAAATCTAATGTAGTTCCTGCTTTGGGGTAGTCACTGAAATCATCCACAACTGGTGCTGTTACTTTCAGATAAATATCATTCTTACTCGCCAGTCCATTAAGATCTATTTCGTAATCATTGCCAACCTTTTTCACATCTTTGCCTTCCCAGTTAGTACGCCAGGTATACCCCGATGGATAATCCTTAGGATAGTTTACGGACACCGATAACGTCATGGTGTCCTGCTTCTTGCCAGTGTTCGTAACTTTTAATCGGTACCTCGCTTCTTCTCCCGGGGAAACGATCTTGGTGGTTTTTTCGCCCGCTTGCGGGTGGACAGTTACACCGCCGGTCATGCCAAACCCCGTGAGGATCCGGTAGACACAGTCCTGCCGATCCACCTCATCCTCGATCAAGAAAAAGTTGAAGATGAAGTATGCGGTCATGCGATCAGCAGTCTTGTATTGTAAAGCATTATGTTTGAAATGCGTATCATCCTGGTAGAATAGTGCATTGGTGTCTTGATCAGAAGTATCTTTCGCCACCCAGCCGCCTACATCGCCGAACCCGAAGGGCGCCTCGGTGTCGTAGGTTTCATATTCCACATCATCCATGATGGAGTCCACCACGCCTTCGAGCGGGTTAGGTGTACCGCGGACTGTGATATCACCGTCGTCATTATATTCTGTCACATTGGTTTGACCTCGATCGATTCGCAAGTATTGATAGGCAAAATCACCAGGTGCCGTTGAGACCGTGCTATCACTGGTACCGTATTGATCATATAATAATCCCGGGCTGATCAGCCACAACTTTTTACCCTTACTGGTTAGAAACTGTGTGAGCTGGTCGATATCCTCGTCCTCGCCGGACTTCAAGCAAATATCCCAAGCCGGGTTGTTTTTGTTATAGTTATATCTTCTGCCATGGACCCCGAACTCGTTATCGGCGCCGGTTTGCCAAATCACGCATTCATAATCATCCATAACATCGGCGGTTGGACCGGTTTCATTATATTCCACGGTGTAAACCCTGTACTTTATTTCATTATCATCGAGCGCAGTCAGCATTCGATCCTCGATACCTATGAGCCAGGAACCGCCTTGACCACCGCTGTTATCATCATCCACCACTAGAATATCCACCTCCTCGTTTTCAGGGGATCTTACATGCAGATAAAATTCTTGATAATTATCCGCCGGCGTCCAGTCAGAATCATAATTTGGCGAGTTATCGCAAATTGCAATGAGTATATACTCGCCCTCTTCTTCAGGTGACCATGACCAGGAAATCGCCGAGGACTCTTGATCCTCTGCCAAGTTACCGGCGCTCTTTTCGGTGGGGCCAAAAACGGTGTTGCCATCCATATCCTTGATGGTCACCTTAACCTTTGGTGACGCCGATTGACCGTAATTCGTCACTTTGGTGGTAAAGCTAGCCGTTGAGTCCTTGTACAATATCGACACACCACTGGTCTTCGGGTAGGTGACCTCGGTGAACCCTACACGGTTCGCGGGTGTATATTCCTGAATACCCCAGGTTACGAAGTCGTCGTAATAACAACCGGTCTCTTGGTTTTGATCATCTTCGCCGTCGCCGGTGAAATCCACCCGGAATCGAACACCGGGAGTAGTCCAATTCCTCGCCTGACCATTGCGTAAGTCGACACCGCCGCTGCCGTCCGATATGAATGTTCTTATGGGGTATCCCATAGCAAAGTAATAGTTGGTCCCATCAGTAATAATATGCCCATTGGGGTTCCAATGCGGTGTGGTTTGTGGAGTAGTAAGAATTGACGATAGTGTTGACCAATCTCCCCGTACAGATATTTCCCAAAGATATTCACGCCACCAGTGATTCTGATTATCATCATTGTGTTCAAATACATCTGCCCAATCCGTTTGCGCCCATATAGGTGCACCACTCGTCTCCTGCTCTTCCTCATACTCTCCTGTGATTAAGCAGCTAAACATTACATTAAAATCAGGAATATACGTATTTGCTTGGGTGAGCCCAGCTACAGTTTCCGGACCATCCAGGATGTCGCCCATGTTTATGAATGGTGTTTGAAGGTATGAATGGTTACGGCCATGATCGCCTATGTTCCTGTTAAATTGGTCGTGATATGTATCATCCGCAATAGTGCCAACATCTTCGCCGTGGAACCATGCCGTGGGCGATGAGTGCGATGGATAAAGGTTATTATTGTTATTCGCCGGATTAGCCGTAGTATGCCAGCTCTCCTCGCTGGGAATCTCGATATCGCCCGTCCAGTCGCCTTTTGTATATGTTTTGGGATTACCATTGGCGAGTTGCTGCCAGCCAAAGTTCGTCCCCGAGGTCTCGAGGTCCGCAGACCAGATGAACACGGGAATACCGTATAAACCAAAATAATTATTCGAATTATTCGGGTCGTTTATATAATTAACCGCGCATTGAATAAATGTTACACCAGCAAATTGCGGCGTAAACTCATAATTAACGGTAATTGGAGAAGAGCCAACGGTTTTTTGAAAACTGGTGGGCATTTTGTCCATGGGTATACCTGTATACCGTTCGATTATGGAGAAATTGACCCAAACGTTTACCGAGCCGCTGCCGGGGTTATTGTTTCGCACGGTTGCCGTAAAGGTGGTCTTTTTACCTACCTGGAATGCGCCGTAGGAATATTGGTCACCGGGCAGCGGTTCCGGTGGATCGCCGACTTGCTCGATCTCATTTTGTACCGCCCAGCCCTCCTGGACATAGTCCCATTCGAGCATGACTAGTTCCACATCCGCTTCGGCGGGTGCACGGGAACCCCGGGTGCTTGAAGACTTCGTATTACTATTTTCAACTTCGGGCACGGCAGTATAAATCGAATTGGGGGAACCACTCAATAATGAGTTCGGTTGGTAATTATTCGGGTCGCACAATACAAGCTGTAACGGTTGCATGTCAGTATGGGGGAATATATTAGCCATTTCCCCGGTCTTTGGGTCGATCGTTGCTATCTTACCGGTAATATCTAACGGTTCATACGGCATTTGCGGGTTCTCACGGAACCATAGAGTATTGCGCTCTACCATCCGTTCATTGAAATCGATAAGAAAATTTATAGTGGACTCATCAAGCTCGTCCAATGAATATGTATTCAGGATATTCCGGACTTCGATCGAAATTTGACTTCCACCGAAGAGACGTTTTATTATATTATCCTCGCTTTGTTCATCGATGACCGTTTCCTGGGGTGTTTTAATATTATCTTTTTGGTTGTTTAAACCATTGCCAACATTCAAAGCTGTAAAAGAAGGTATCACGAATAATAATACCACTAGTACACAAAAATATTTTTTTATATTTGCACTTCTCATTCTAAAACCTCCTCCACTATATTGATAGGATGGATTATCTAATCAATATTTGTCATATTACTTAAATCTACCTGAGGTAAATTGGCTAATCTT
>CBFDAW010000460.1:0-3531 GCA_965602865.1 uncultured Thermoplasmata archaeon | reverse complement strand
TCGAAAGGATTTATTAGATTTTCCACTTCGGTCATTTGGCCGTTCAGGAAATTGTTATTAAAAAAGTTGATAAACCTGGTACACCTTCATCTGAACTCTTCAAGGTGATTTTTGCTTCCGCGGGTCTGGCTATATTGCCTGCGTAATCCTTTACCTTAAAATAAATAGTCTTAATCCCGTCTCCCGGGGGTAAATTATATTCTGTTGTAATTGAATAATTTTCCCAAGATGTCCAAGTTATCCTATCTGTACTAAAGGTCATCTGGTAAACCCCTGACATTTCATCTTTTGCATTAAGGTTTAATGTAACTGATTTTGACTTTGTCTTCGAAGCTCCATCATTTATTACGATTGATAATGAACCTGGTGAAGTAGTATCCAAAATTATAGAATCCGAAATAGGTTCTGCAATATTTCCAACGAGATCTTGTGTTCTGAGATAAATTATTTTATCTCCATCGCCTCTGGATAACTCGAATGATTTTGTCGTGTTAATTGGTTCCCAAGATGTCCAATCAATTCCATCAGTACTAAATGACATATTGAAGACCCCTGATCCCGAATCCTCCGTTTGAAGAGATAATATGACAGAAGTTGATTTTGTATATGTAGAATCATCATTAATCTTAAAAGAAATGTGTTCCGGAGGTTGATCATCAAATTGAAAAATTAATTCTTGGTCTTGAGTTTCTAAGTTCCCAGCTTTATCACTTGCCCGAGAACGAACAATATATTGGTTATCGTTATGCCATTCTACATCTTTTGAATCATAAATCCATAATCCTCTTCCTTTTGTAATAAGCCAGTAATTATTAAAACCCCAATTATTTCCATCCCAATAAGTATTATCGTTATAATTTTTAATACTGATTTCTACTATCTCAATCTCTGAACCGCCATCATCTATTGCACTTCCAGATATTTTATTTAAATTATTTATCCAAGTATTGTTTAATAAATTATCAATTATTGATATGGGTTTATCCAAATCCATATTAAAAATGTTCACCGTATAAGGAATTTCAGTATTATATCTATTATCCATTGCCCGAGATTGAATGAAATATTGCACGCCCGAGGTCCAAGGTATTAAACTTGAATCGAAAGACCATGTCGTTGTCCCTTTAGTTAATAACCAAGTCTCTACTGTAGACCATATAGAACCATCCCAATAATAATTATCACTTTGTCTTTGAATTTTAATTTCTACGTTAGTTATCTCCGAATCGTCGTTTGGATTCGTTGACTTACCAGATATTAGATTCATTTCATTGTAGAATCCATGATTTTTCGGAATATTAATTACCGATGTTGGTGGTTTTGTATCAATTATTACTATCCATGGTGAACTATATACACCCCAGTCAGCATCGTTATCCTTGGTACGAACTTTCCAATACCAAGTGCCATTGGGTAATTTCGTATAACCTGTTCCTTCGGGAAATTGCCAGTAAGGATTTACGGAATTTTGAACTCCACTATCAAAATCCACGCTGATAAAGTTTTTATTATCATCAATAAGCACTTGAAATGCAGATTGTTGGGTAGAATCAAGATCAAAACAAAACCATTCGAAAATGCGATCATTATTTACAATTTTATTACCATTTATTGGGCTTATCAAATTAGTTTCGGGTAAACAATTATGAAGAATGGTAATATCTTTCAAACTTGGTGATTCATATTCATTTTTTGTAGAAAGATATACTTTATATTGCAGCCACCTATTGCCATTATGCCCCGACCAAATATCCGTTGGTGAAGATATATAATAAGTTGAAGTTTTGCCGCCAGGACCAACAAAGAGCTTTGAAGGCAATTCAGATTCGGTATCCGCGGTTCTAAGTTGGAATTTGATGGTCGTACCAGCTGGTGAGGTGGCATTCCAACTTATTGATTTAAATGATGAATTTGTCATAGCATCAAATGGTGAAGAGACATAATTTCCTACTTTGGTATACGAATATAACTTGTACACCCATGTATCATCAAAATAAACACTACTATTAATACCACCGAACAATACAACTGACCCCTTACCATGTACTGACGCCATTGCATGATACGCTCTTCGGTTCGGTGTTGGTGATTGCAATTTCCTCGTCCAAGTATTATCACTTAGGTCATATATCCAGGTTTCATCATCATAGGTTCCGTAATAACCACCAAATAAGGCAACATTATCGGTTCCATAAATAGTCGCCATTGCAGGTAAGTGCCTACCTCTTGGTTTAATTGATGAAGTAACATTGCTCCATTTGTTATCACTCAAATCATATATCCAAGTTTTATTACTACCCCCATAAAGAATTACTTTATCTGTTCCATAAATAGACGCCATGGCGTGCCAGTATCTTGCTCCGGGTATTTCCCCGGCGGGGGCCATATCTACCCAATTGTCGTCATTCAAATCATATACCCAGGTATCACCCAACGATCCAAGTTTATATCCACCATAGAGTAATACTTTTTTTGTTCCCCATATAGTCGCCATTGCATGATATAATCTGCCAGTTGGTTTATTCGCCGGATTTTTTTGTGTCCAGATGTTATCGCCAAGATCATATACCCAAGTATCATCCATGTAATAATTTCCACCAAATAGAACCACTTTATCTGTTTTGTAAACCGCAGCCATTGCGTGCCCCTCTTTATTTAATGGTTTTTCTGTTACGGTTTTTTTGACCCATTCATTATCAGTTAAATTATATATCCATGTGTCATTTAATACATTACTACCGTCATTCCCTCCAAATAGCATTATATTATCCGTACCATAAACATTAGCCATTGCAAAACTTTTCCGTGCACTCGGATTCGGAACCGGTGCTTTTGAGACCCATTCATTTATTTCCTTGAGATCTAATTTTAACTCGGCATTTTCTTCATTACCTATTACCGAGATCTCATTCAATGTTCCATTTTTGAAATCCGAATCAGCGCTTTGGGTCCATATTGAACCGGCATCAGCGTTATCGGATATTGGGAAAACATAAGAAAATATTTGGAGCATTAATAAGAGTACCAATATACTTATACCACATTGAATAAAGGATTGATTTGTAATTTTTTTCCCCCTTACCATTATACTATCACCTCATGATGTAATGAAGTCAATTTGAAATTGTAATCTAAAGATTTTTATTTATGAAGAATTTTATTAATATTTATAATTTCTGTTTACCAATAGTCTTCTAAATCAATTTAAATGTTGTACAATATTCTATTTATAATAAAAAGCATATAAATTTGTTCAAGACCTAAAATTTGAAATTAATAGAATTTAAGCAATTAAGATGATTTTAATGGTTTCTAGAATTAAAATATTTATTATTTTATTATGTATATTTTTTATTATTGTTCTTAATTACTTTACTTTTTATAAAATAACAGAAAAAGATATAGTTATAGAATATATGGATCTTGAAAATGATTTAAAACGTATTATACCTTCATTTAATTATGAATCAATTATAACTATTTATCCTCCATCAATAGTACAATTAGATAATGGTACTTTTATGATGCCAA
>CBFDAW010000459.1:0-3536 GCA_965602865.1 uncultured Thermoplasmata archaeon | reverse complement strand
GCATCCTCGGAATCGATACTTTTTCGTGCTGAGGTAATAATCGAACATGTAGTATTTAAAAAGCTAATCGACTGGTAGCGTTGAAATTCCAATAGTCGTAATAAAAAAATAACAAAAGATATAGATATATTATTAAGACCCTCCGCTTTGATCTTACTTATCCTTTTCTTCTTCTTTTGCAGCTTCGTCCTTGTTATCGTCTTTAGGTTTGGTTTCATCATCTGGCTTAGGCTCCGGTTCAGGCTCGGGAAGCGGGTAGCTGGTTTTTAGGTTATAGGTCTTTTGAAGCACGGTGTCGGTGAGGGGATTTGAATTTTTCAACTCGTAAATATGAAATTTTTTATTCTTTTTGGATCCACAGATATCTTCAGCATCAATTTCGGCATGGTTAAGAGTATTATATCCCGCGATCATTTTTCCATCTTCTGTTGTGATAATGAACTTCAGCTCTTTGGTTTCTAACATAAAAATCACCAGACCAACTAATTCACATCTGAACCTGCATAGTTTTTTTCATATTTAAGATTATAAGCGAAAAATTTTTTAAGTTCAATGACCAATATTCTAATATAGTAATTTTTCTATGGTCGTTTCGAAGACTATGGACGATATATTTGATGCGGTGATCGTTGGCGGCAGCGTTGCAGGTAGTATTACAGGTAAACTAATTGCCGAGCATGGTTATAAAGTTCTGATCCTGGAAGAGCACCGTGAGGTTGGTAGACCGCTTCAGTGTGCGGGTCTGGTCACACCCAGAATTTTCGATTTCGTGCCAAAGAACGGCTGCGTTCTCAATGAGGTTCAGGGTGCTAGAATTTATTCACCCGGCGGGAAAGTACTCGAAATTGACGCCAAAAAAACCAAAGCGGTGGTGATCGATAGGGTTAAATTCGACCAGAACTGCATGTCCATGGCGTTACACACGGGTTGTGAGCTACATCTGGGCGCAAAAGCCATCGCCGCCGAACATACACAAGACCTTGTCACTGTGAAAATATTGCGTAATGGAAAACAAAATTCCTTAAAGTGCAAACTATTGATCGGTGCCGATGGTGTGCAGTCACAGGTCTCGCGCTGGTTCGGGTTAAAGGGACCTCGATATATAATCTCAGGGTTCGGTGCGGAGCTAACAGGTGTTAAAACAGACCCTAGGTTCGTGGAAATATATCTCGGGAATCATGTCGCCCCTAACTTTTTTTGCTGGGTTATCCCAAAGTCCAAGGTGATAACCAATGATTTGGTACCGGCTCGCGTAGGGCTTGCATGCACGAAAACTTCAAGGCCAGCAAATTATTATTATAAACAGTTATTTTCACACCGGGTTCTTGGTGAAAAACTGAAATTTGCCAAACCTATCCAATATCTTGCTGGTGGAATACCGATTGGTACAGTGCCCAAGAGCTATGGGAACAATGTCATGTTGGTGGGTGACGCCGCCGGGCAGGTCAAGCCCACATCGGGTGGAGGCGTGTACACAAGTATCATATGCGCCCGACATTGCGCCGCCACTGCCGTGCACGCCTTAAACGGTGGGGTGTATTCGGCTAAAATTCTAAAAGTATATCAAAAGAAATGGCAAGATACCATTGGTAAAGAGCTGAAGCGTGGCCTTCGGCTTCATAAAGTATATATGCATTTACGTGACGACCAACTTGAGGAGGGGTTCAGGCTCTTGGGAAATAAGGAGATTTTAAACATTATCTCCACAAAGGGCGATATTGATTATCCCTCAAAGCTCGTGAAAATTCTGTTCAAGAAAGTACCTCAGCTGTTAATGTTCGCAAAGCCGTATTTGAGGTCGTTTTTTTGATGTGTGTGAGTTTCGCCCCCACGCCCTCACGGAACCGGACGTGAACATCTCGATTCATCGGACTATTATTGTCCGACCATCTTTCTTTACCAAACGGCTCTTTTTCCATGAGCCTAGATTAATGATATATATTCAGAGCCTGACAAGCGATTTTTAATTAGAGCCTAACGAAGTGGAGCCCGTGCCCGAGTATTACGGAATGATATCTTAGATTAATCTAAATTCGGGAGCGGGTGCTGATTTATAATTACTGATATAGGCTCGGGGTCTGATATATATTTGTTGGATCAGGATCGGGGTTAATAGCTATAATTAAGTATCCACGAGCCTAAACTAACGAAATATAATCAGAGCCTGATAAGCGAAAATTAATCAGAGCCTAACGAAGTGGATCCCGAGCCCGAGGATAACGGAATGATATCTTAGATCAACCTTTGGGATCGGGCTCTGATATTCATTTGTTTAATCAGGATCGGGGTTAACAGCTATAATTTGGTATGCGAGCCTAAAATAATGACATATAATCAGAGCCTGATAAGCGGATTTTAATTAGAGCCTAACGAAGTGGAACCCGTGCCCGAGGTGCCTACCCTCATCGCTTATGCAGCTTCGTGGCACATGAATTCCAACCCCCTCGAGTGCTCAACAAAAAATCTTTGTTTAATTGCCGAACCGTTCGGGGCGGCTACGCGCTAGCGGGTAGAAAAATGTTAATCGTTTGTTATAAAATCGTAATCAATATATACTAATCAAGTTATTATTAAATAATAGGTGACAGAATATGGTTAGTGACGATGTAATGTATCTCATGGAGAATAAAGGTGATTTAGAAAAAGAATATGGTGGCAAATATGTCGCTATATATCATAAAAAGATAGTAGCGATTAGTAAAACTATTCATGAAATATACGAAGAATTAAAAAAAATTAATATTAAGAATTCATTAGTCACTTATGTTCCAAAAGAGGGGGAGGAGGCACTTCTAATATGATTAAAACCCCTTACATATTCTGGAGGGGTAGATATTCTCCATTAGCAGAAGTTGAAGTGTTCCATAATGATAAATCTATTCGAACTCTTGCATATGTTGATACCGGTGCAACTTATTCTGTTTTTCATTCTGATTTTGGTGAGGAATTGGGCATTGATCTTCAATCAGGAAAAAGATATGATATTACTGTGGGTGATGGTGGTATGATCCCAGTTTTTCTACATGAGTTGAAGATAAAAATTGAAGAGCTAGAATTTATGGGTGAAATCGGTTTTTCGGAAAGATTGGGTACTGGCATAAATATAATTGGTAGAGAAGGAATATTAGATAATTTTAATGTTTGTTTTGATGGCCCAAACAAACAGATCATTTGGCATGATTGAAACAACTGATTTCTCCCCCGTTGCAAACCCGCCAGCCCCCTCGACAAGTATGAGGTTTACTAAAAATTCCGGTCTCAGCAATAACCCATGTTGGGATTTGGAATTTGTACTCAGCAGGGCTCTCAATAACAATTCGCCATATGCTAGATTCCATGTCTCCCGCATAGCCCTAGCTTCTCGATTTCTCATTGATAAGCGGATTTTAATTAGAGCCTAACGAAGTGGATCCCGAGCCCGAGGTGCCTACCATCATCTCTTGTGCAGCATCGTGACAGACGATTTTCAACCACTAAGAATTCAAGTCCCGTCCGATCCACTCTCTACCTGAATAGTGAGATGTATACACTACATC
>CBFDAW010000458.1:0-3536 GCA_965602865.1 uncultured Thermoplasmata archaeon | reverse complement strand
AGTATGTGAGGACATAAAGATGGTTTTACCCCCCGCCTGGGCCTCCTCAAGAACCTTATAAAACTCCTGTTGTATCAATGGGTCTAAACCACCCGTGGGTTCATCAAGGATGATAAGATCCTGGTCTGCCATGAACGCCTGGATTACACCTACTTTTTGACGGTTACCCTTGGATAAATCTTGGGTTTTACGGGTCAAATCTAAGTCTAAACGCCCGGCGAGATCCTTCATCTTTTTATCGGATTTGCAATTACTCAGACTTAAAAGATATTTAAAAAATGATTTGACCTTCAAATCCGGTATCAACCCAAAATCACCAGGTAGATAGCCAGTCCGACGGCGGATCTCACTTGAGTCTGAATGGAAATCCAAACCGAAGATTTTTATTTCACCCGCATTCTTATTGAGCAGGTCAAGACACACGCGAATCGTCGTGGTTTTCCCGGCACCATTTGGGCCAAGAAAACCGAAGATTTCACCTTGGTTAACTTCTAGGTTTAATTTATCTACAGCCGTTAAGGTGCCGTATTTTTTCGTTAGATTTTTGATTTCAATAATCGGTTTTTTCATTTAAAATCTCCCGAGTCTGTAAGTAAATCCCTCTTTAGCTAAGCGATTGATTGTATTGTAAGTAGTTGTTTTGTTTAATTTCAGCCATGAACCTACTCTCTCGCCCTTGCTTGCGATTAGTTTATAGATTTCATAACCACTCAGATCTTTTAAAGATAAAAATCCTAGAATATACCGTTTCGGTACTTTCAATGGCTTTGCTGTTTTATACGCTTGCTCGAATTCATACAAATCGAAGGCTTTTTTATTAGGCACGGTGACACCGGTTTACCTTAACCCAGTATATATCTAACGGGTGTAAGTTATACTTTATAGGATATTTAATAGCTACGATTTCTTAATAAATATTCTAACCCTTTAATCAATCTATTAATACCCTCTTGTGCCTCCGACGCCGCTAAATTACCATATGATATCCTTAATGTCGGATCCTCAGCACCAAAAACCTCTCCAGGTATGGTGATCACTCCAAAATCTTCAATCAAGTGTTTAGCAATCTTTTCAGAAGAATGCTTGGTATTTAATTTTAACAAAAAATAGAAACTTCCATGTGTTTCGGGTATTTCCAAATAATCAAGATCTTTTAATCTATCAATAAACATTTTACGAACCTTAGCCATTGTTGGCAAGAATTTCTTCGGATACCCGGAACCTACTTTCAGTGCCGCCTCAGCGGCAGCTTGTGATGGTCCCGGGGGACAGATCCCGATGGTATCCTGAACCTTTAATAGCTCATTGTGTAATTTTGAGGGATACACCATATACCCAACCCTATACCCCGACATTCCAAAGGACTTAGAAAATGAGAAGAGTGATATAGTATGTCCAAGTTCTTTATCAAATATTATAGAGCTGGTATGGGTTATATCATCAAAAACGAAATATTCATATGCTTCATCCGAGATATGATAAATCCCAGAGTCCGCACAAAATTTGTTGATTCCTTCTAAAATTCTTTTTGAATAAACTGCGCCAGTTGGGTTATTCGGTGAGATTGTAATAATTGCTTTTGTTTTTACTGTAATATTATCAATGATTTCCTGTAATCTTGGTTGGTACTTTTCATCGGTTCTTACAATAATGGGATTACAACCAGTCAATTTAATAGCCATAATATTATTGAAATAATATGGTGAAAGAATTAGAATATCTTCAGCCAAATCAGTAATGGTCATTAATGCGTTTACAAACGCTTGATTCCCACCGGCAGTTACCATAATATTCGAATCGGGATCGACTTGAATCTGGTATTCCCTCAGTAATTTATCCGCGATAGCGTTTCGAAGGCTAGGTAATCCAGCGTCCTCGGTATATTTAAAACCACTTTCCTTGGCTAATGCATTAGATGCCGCCGCCACAGCCTCTTCCGGTGGTCCAAAAAACGGTACGCCTTGGCCTAATGAAACCACATCCTTTGGAATCTTCACTTCGGTCTGCAGTTTCTGGATAGGCGCTTCTTGGACTTTGGAAGTACGTCCAATATTAATAGGCATAATTGGCTAATCGACAAGGAGTAAAATAAATGTTCGCATTTGTGATGTTTTTATGTATTCTATCCCAACCTTGGGCGATTAATTAATGTAATGCTTGCTTCTACTTCCTAAAGGTATATAAATAATAATTGATATTCCTATATAAACCCTCAATAAATCTAAAAATTATCTTTTAAATGTATTTTCCAAAGGCATTGGGCGGTGAGTATTAATGCAAATCCATTCAAATAAAGTAAAGTATCTACGGTTAACTAATATCAATAATTTTAACAAGATTCCTAAATTAGGTCTTATAAACGGTAATGGATTAACCAATAGTAACGGTCTAATCAATGGCAATGGATTAACCGCCAAAAAAGGTCTACCTAAAGTATACGGACTTACAAATGGAAATGGATTAACTAATGGTAATGGACTAACAAACGGCAATGGGTTAACTAATGGCAACGGGCTTACAAACGGTAATGGATTAACATTAAGGTACTCAAGAAATCAAAAGCAAATTAAAATAACTAATATTAAACGAAAGTCAAAACGCTCTAGAGCTAGGATAATATTTTTTGCAGTTATTCTAATTATCACACCATGGTTAATTTATTTGGTTAATTTTAATGTTGCAACCAATAAAATGATTTCGATCGATGGAGATTTTGATGATTGGGATGAAGTTATCGAATTTCAAGATCACGCCTCAGATCAACCTCAACATCCAGATATAAATATTGTAAAAACTAAAGTAGCAAAAAATTATGATAAAATATCATTTTATGTGCAGGTGAAAGGTAATATTTTAAAAGGAAACGATAATAAAAATGGTGAGCCAAATACGGATACTATTAGGATTTTTATTGACGCCGATATCGATTTAGATACCGGTTATATAATAAACGGTTTAGGTGCAGATTATTTGATAGAAATTCATGGTCAAGATGGTACACCAATTGCATCATCACTATGCAAGTTTGATCCTGATTATAGAACAATAGCTAATCGTAAACAAAACGATTGGAATGCATGGAATAAAATACAAACACCTTCCGTTGCCACTTCTTGTAATAAACTCGAAGCTCAAATCTCTTTACTTGGATTTCAAAACAAAATTAAGAACGGTCAGGCTCGAGATCAGATATTGGCATGTATTCAGGCAGTAGACGCCCAAGGTAATAAAGATATATCCGATGAGATAATCAGCAATAAACGTGAACTATTAATCGTGACTCAAAATAATATTGCTGATGAAGTTTTAGATGATGAGATCTCAGATGTATTAAACTTGGAATTAAGATCCTATGGTACGGATATTACAATAAATTCAATCACCATAACGCATGAAGGTGGAGGAGAAATAATACCTATACCTATTCCAATCAAAATCGATAAAGATACCACTAGGAAATTTACTGTAAAATTGGATACAAAATTAGCTGAAGATACCGAATCTGTGCATGTGAAAATAAATGCTGTTGAGAATAT
>CBFDAW010000457.1:0-3542 GCA_965602865.1 uncultured Thermoplasmata archaeon | reverse complement strand
GCGTATATAACCGACCAAGAAGCAGCGCCTGAAGCGGATTCAACCGAAGAAGAGACATCATCAGATACAGGTTCGCGTGCTGGCGGTACGTTGACCATGGTCTTCGGCACAGACCGTGATGATTCGTATGCCGGTAACGGTATGGGTGGTATCTATCGTACTTCATCAAATACTTATACTATGTATGCCAGAGAATATATGTATAATTACAGATATACCACTTACGATCGCCTCGGTTGGGCAGTGTTCAACCTAAGGGATCTACAACAATTCAACGGTGTGAGCATTAAATCGGGTAATATCGTATACAGACAAGATTACCGTTATTATGTTACCCAGCTGGATTTCCATACTATGAACTCGATGCCGTATTATCCTGCGTCGAGTACTTTAGCAAAGACCTGGTATGATGAGATTGACGGTCCGGGGTCTGTAAAGATTGCTTCGGCAACATTTAGCAGTGGTAGTGATTCCAGCAATAAAGATGAAGTTGTAAAGTTATTCACGGCTGGTATTACTGATCTTAATTCTCATATTATTGCGAACAATTATGATTATCCAATTGGATCAAATATATCAAAGACATCCTCAACGAGTAATTATTTATATTGTTACGATACACGGCTAGAACTAACTTTCTCGTACACTTCCTTAGCTGTTGATAGTATCGAGCTGGCAGTAGGTGACGACCTAAGTGGGTATGTGTACCGTACCTCCTCTAATTATGATATTGGAAGGATGTATACAAATACTGCTAATTATTGTGCGTATGCGACCTGGGATATAGCTACCTTAAAATCCGCGTTACCCGCCACGAGTAATTCAGGAAAAGCTCTAATGCCCATAGGTCTTAGTTTACGTTTGAACTCCTATCAGGGATATTTAAACACATTAGGTACCTTTCATATGGAAGCGAATCCAAAAGGCGGTTCCGCATCTACAATCTACGCTGATTGTGGTGATGGTAACCAATATCATTATCATTCAAGTGGAGGTTATGTTAGTACCCCGGCTGAATATGAGTGGGATTTGGGCGCGCTTGCGTTGGAAGATTTCACGAAAGCGTGGGACGGTGAGCAGGATTTCTTCGCACTTGGCTTTAGCAGAACTACATCATATGCATATCATTATTCACCAAAGCTAGTGGTAACATTATTACCACCGACCGAGACACTCCAGTTGGGCTGTGATAACCCCGAGTACGCCGGTGATGCGAATGGGTATGCCATGGAAATGGGGACCACTTATACCAGCTTTGGTTCATATTTTACCAACCCACTTCTTGCCGGTTCCGTTGTCGAGTATCGCGGCTGGGTAGTCTTCGATCTGGAGGATGTGACCCAGTGGCCCGGTGCAACGGTTAAAGATGCAAGACTGGTAATTCATAATTGGCAAATGTCGTATGTGAATGTAATGGAGTTTACCGCCTTGAAAAAGACACCGTATGCCACACCAGTAACGAGCGAGGCGAAGACGATCTTCACCGAGTCCGGTTCGGGTGGCACATTGATCGGACAGTACACCACCACGAACCTCGTAGATACTACACCTGCCACAAAGGAAGTAACGCTAAATAGTGCAGGAGTAACCGCAATCAACACAAAATTAAGCAGTTCACCAACCTATTATACCTTTGGAGTAGGGATATTCATTAGTAAACTTCATCTCGGCTACACTTCCGGTAACGCGTACTGGACGGATATCCGGTTGGCATTAACCTTCGAGTATGACCAGGAGCTCCCCGAGCCCGCAACGGGTGAGGACATAGCGTTCGGTGACGACTGGTCCGGCAATGTTGAGAAATTCATAAGCTCACTCGACAACCCGTATGGTTATCTTGAAGTGAGTAAGAGCACCTCCAAAGAGTTTCGAGGGTATACGCAGTGGGATATGGATAAGATCATGAGCGTATTCCCGGAGGGAAATTATTCATGGGTCGAGATTACAAAAGTAAGCCTTCGGTTCAACCACTATTCCGATAATGCATCTAATCTCGAGGTTTATCCGATGAAGAACAATGTCCGTAGCTCGATCAGCCCTACGGATCTATTTGATGATTGCGGCGATGGAGATAAATACTACGGTCCCAGTGCAGAGCTAAAAGCAAGCAATGAAGAATACGAGTGGGATTTGGGACCCAATGCAGTAGAAGATTTCACAGACGCACTCGAGGATGGCGTCCCTGATTATTTCGGTCTTGGCATGATCAGTACTTCAACGACCGTAGGCGACACGCTAGCGTACGGCCCCAAGCTCGTAATCGAGTGGCGGTACAACTTCATGGTGCCGCGGTTAGTTGCCGACCCAACGATTGGTTACGAGGGTTCGCCAACATTATTCGACGCCAGCTTAAGCCGGAATCTGAGCGGCGGCATTGGTGGTTTGCGTTACGAGTGGGACTTGGACTATGACGGCAGTTTCGAAGTGTCTTCAACGAGCCCCTATACAAGCAAGACCTGGGATGATGATTATACCGGCAAGCTTAGACTCCGGTTGAACGACACGAATGTGGGTATCAACGTCACCACTGAAGCGTCAGTATTGGTATTAAATGTTGACCCTCAGGTGAACCAGAGCAAGGGTAAGATCACACCGCAGCCCGCCTGGGAGGCGAGCAATGTAACGTTCTCGGGTTACACGGTGGATGACCCGGGTAATGATACTTGGCGGTATTTCTGGGACTTCGATGCTGACGGCGAGTATGATGTGAATGGTTCGTGTAACGGCACAAAGGTACCTTCGGTAACCTGGTATTACGAGGATGATAACCTGGGCGAGGTTGAGTTATTGATAATTGACGAGGACGGTGGGACATCGAACATATCAATCCCGCATTCGGTTGAAGCGATGCCCGCCACATCCTGGACCGGGTATGTTTTGAATACGGGCAGTAAAAATACTGGTAGTAGCATCTATGTTCGCTGGCAATCGACCTATGATTATTACCGCGGTTGGGCGAAGTTAGATTTATCGGATATACCCGATGAGGCGATCGTTAAAAAGGTCGTATTCAATGCAAATGTTGTGGAGAATAATTCGGTAAATTATGTAGAAGTCCGGCGTTTAAAAACTGACCCATATAGTGCTTCGGGAATGGAGATATACAATGAGGCGGGCTTAGGAACACGAATGTTCGGAATGACGTGGTCGCTCGGCACGAAAGAAATCGACATAACGAACTTCTTCAAAACACCTATCGGAGCAACCATATTATCCGAGGCACGCTCGGATGGTTGGATCGGTTTAGGCTTTAATCTTACATCCCCGACCACAACAGGGACATATTATGGTTATATGCAGGGTTATGGCTACAGCCTGCCTAGCTTTGATATAGATTACATAACTTATGAGCCCGGGTGTTTAATCCCGATCCTAATTCTGAACAAACCACCGGAGGTTAACTGTTCAAAGTTAGAAGTGACGCCGACGGTCGTGAACGAGGGCGATCTCATTCATGTGAGCAATATAAGTTTCTGTGACCCGGGGAACGATACATATGAAGCTAACATAGTAATAGGCGATTACGAGAGCGGTTGGACAAC
>CBFDAW010000456.1:0-3549 GCA_965602865.1 uncultured Thermoplasmata archaeon | reverse complement strand
AACCATATTTTTCTTCTTCTCCAGGGTGTTTCGATTTTTCGTACTTGTAATATTTAAAAATAATAAAATAAAAACGAATAATAAATATAAACGCAACGGGAATTGCTATTGGAAAAGAAAACACTTCAAGCTCTAGCCTTAGAACAGGTTTCCCTCGGGGCAAATATGCTAGATGTAAATACCGGTCCGGGTCGTGACGACCCAGCAGCCGATATGGCTTGGATGGTGGAGACCATACAAGAGGTTACTGATTTACCATTGTGCATAGATACACCTGATCCGAACGCCATGGAAGCGGGTTTGAAAGCGATTAAAGGTAAAGTCATGATAAATTCCACCACTGCCGAGGCGAATAAGATGGAAAAATTATTCCCATTAGCCGCCCAGTATAATGCAGAAATCATTGCCTTGACCTTGGATGAAAAAGGAATCCCAAACGATGCACCATCACGCGGTGAGATGGCTATGATAATGATCACAAACGCTATGGAACACGGAATATCAACAGAAAATATCTATTTGGATCCCTTGATTTTACCAGTTGGTGCTGCCCAGGACCAAGGGCCAAGGGTATTGGAAGCAATGGATATGTTTAGAAATCTATGCGACCCTCCACCAAAGACCGTGGTGGGATTATCCAACATTTCGAACAATACGAAACAACGACCATTAATAAACCGAACTTACCTTATTATGCTAATGGCACATGGTCTGGAAGCAGCTATAATGGACCCAAATGATAAAGAGTTGATGGATGCAATTAAAACATCAGAGATTCTATTAAATAAGAAATTGTACGCTGATGACTTTTTAAAGATTTAACATGATTAGACTATATCTGTGTTTTTAATTATTTCATGGACCTGTTTGACAATAACCGAGTCCTCTGGTAGATCTAATAATGATTTTCCGTCAAAAGCATGCTGCAATAATTTATCATCCTTCGGGATGAAAAATATATCTGAAAATTTATTAGTTTCTTTTAAAGCGCGAACTTTGGGATGATCCTTAGTTGTTTTTATTGTATCTGGTATTTGGTTAACTACTAAATAAATATCGTTTATTTTAATATCCATGTTCATAGCCAGATCTCTAATTCGTACTGAAGTTTCAAACCCAATAGGAGTGAAATCTGTTACCACAAAAAATTTATCCATTTTTCGAGTGGTCCGGCGGCTTAAATGTTCCATGCCGGCTTCGTTATCGATTAAAATATAAGAATATTTATCAGCTAGTGCATCTAAATATGTTCGAAGAATATTATTGATATAGCAATAACACCCAGGTCCTTCGGGTCTACCCATGGTCACGAGATCGAACTTGTCACTTTCGGCTAGAGACAACTGTAACTGGTACTTAACATATTCAAATTTTGACATCCCTGGTGGAATCTTATCCGGATCTTTCACCAGGTCCTCACGAAGGTCGCCAATGGTCTGTTCCACCGGTACCCCAAGCATCCGAGCCAGTGTAGAATTCGAGTCAGCATCGACTGCGAGGATTATATTATCTTTTTTACTTGAGATGTTCCTTATCAATATTGAACAAAATGTACTCTTTCCTACTCCGCCTTTGCCCGCGATCCCAATGATTGTGCTCAAGTAGATCACCTAAAATTTCAATTAACACTTAGATATTGTTTTTAGAATCGATCTGTGAAAAATGTTCAATGATATTAAACTATCTCTTTCACACTAGGGAATAATTCCAAATTGGTATGCGGTAGAAATAATGCGGATACAAATTCATTATAGAAATCGTTTCTCACACTTAACTCCATGTAAGTCAATTTTTCGAAGATTTCTTTTGCTTCATATTTTTTCGCTTCTGATAATAAAGTAAGATAGCTTCCGGCTAACGAGCCGTTGCCGATGAATTTGAACTTTTCCAGGGGTACATCGGGCAATAGACCCAGCATAATGGCTTTCTTGGTATCGAGATAGTTGCCAAAACCGCCTGCTATGAATATATTTTTTACATCATCAAATGTATATCCTAGTAATTTCAATAATAAAAAACATGCTGAAAAAACTGCTGCTTTGGTGCGAATAATATTTTTAATATCAGTTTCCGTAATGAATATATCTTGCTTATGATCGAACCCTGTTTCATTTGCATAGGCGATGATGAATACACGTTCATCATCTACTATTTTAAAGCGTGGGGTATCGATTGATTTAAATTGTCCGTTTCTGTCAAGAACCTTATGTGTGAACAGCTCAGCTAATGTATCGATTAACCCTGAGCCACAAATGCCCTTGGGTGGTGCATTATTGATCGTTTTGTATTTAATATCTAAGTCATCGGTTAATAATACTTTTTCTATTGCGCCGGAGGATGCGTTGATTCCGAACCGAACCTCACCACCTTCGAAAGCCGGACCCGCGGAACAAGAGCATGCCATTAGCCAATCAGAGTTCCCAAGTACTACCTCACCATTTGTACCAACATCTATCAGAAGGCTTAGATCATTCTGGTGATGCAGATTTGAAGCTAGGATGTCCGCAGTTATGTCGCCGCCGACCCAGCTGGCTCTATTCGGGAGACAATACACAATCGCCTCGGGGTTAATATCAAGATTAAGTTCCCGCGCCTTTAAATTTGGTACTGTATTAAGAACAGGGATATATGGGTCACGTCGGATGTAAACAGGATCCAAGCCTAAAAGCATGTGTGTCATCGTAGTATTTCCAGCGAGTACTATGTACAATATTTCCTCTTTTTTAATTTCTATTTGTTGTTCCTTTGCAGTATTTATCAATTCGTTGATCAGAAAATTTATATTTTCTATCACTAGCTCCTGCAGCTTACTTACCCCATGCTCTTCAGCGTACATGATCCGGCTAAGCACATCTTCACCGCAGATCTTTTGTTTGTTGTAATTTGATTTGGTCGCCAAACTCTTACCGGAATTTAGATCGATAAGCTCGGTTACAATCGTGGTAGTACCGATATCTACACATATGCCATAATGATGTAATGTAGTATCACCGGGTTCTATATAAATAATTTCTATGTAATCATCTGTTTTTACCACGGTAATCGTCACATCCCAGTTATTTTTTCTAAGTAACTCTGGCAGCGAGTGGAGGATATTAATCGGCGCCGTAATGTTTTCCAGAGGTAATTTATCTAAATTTGCTGCCTTTGCTAAGGATCGTTTAAGCCGGGTTAGATCGCTTATATTATTATCCAATGAGGGTTCGTCTAATTGTAGATGGTATTTTACAATCAATGGCGCTATATCTTCAACATGTACTTGTTCAGTTCGTTCAAGGATTTGGTGAATATCGACTTTACTCGACGCCGGGATTTCAACCTCAATATCACCCAGAACTCGTGTTAAACACGCTAAACTCATACCACGTTTATTCTCTGCCGCCGTGATCAATTCAGATTTTTCTATCTCCAAAGCACCTTTTTTACCTTTAGCTATGATTTTACATTTCCCACATCGGCCCACGCCACCACAAACAGAATTAATAAATACCCCCGCCGCAATTGCGGCATCTAGCACACTGTAGCCCTTGGTAATCTCGATTGTTTTAT
>CBFDAW010000455.1:0-3552 GCA_965602865.1 uncultured Thermoplasmata archaeon | reverse complement strand
TCTTCACTCATTTTAAGACATGAAATTGAATTTCTTCTGCCGAAACCCATCTCAAAAAGGAGTAGAGTTTTGCGTAAAGTTATAATATGTTATTTCATATCCATTTTTGCTCTTGTTATTTCAATAATAATAATTTATTTAATTTCAAGAAATTCAGAATTGTTCACTGGATTCAATTATCTTCAACTATTTTACAGTGGTTTAACCTCCTCTTTTATAATTATCGGAATTATTCATCTGACAACTAATGCCCTTGACTAGATAAGAAATTACAAATTGTCAATATTAATTAAAAGTATAATCGGAATTTTGTTTTTGGTAACTATTATTGAATTTTTATATTTAATATTAACTAATATTATATCCGAACATAGTTTAAATATTTTTCAAGAATTATTTGCTATTCCACCTTTAAATGTGTTCGCCCTCCTTCCGTTATCATCATATTATATTTGTATTGCTGAAACTTATGATTTCTATTTTTGGCTGGCGGTGATCGGAAATGGTGTATTTTTCATATTTATATTTCTAACAAGCCTTGGATTTCGCTACACATATTATGAGGATTTCATTACACAACAACCTGTAGCTAACGATCCATTTGGACTTGCGGTACCGGCTCAAGCACTGTGGTGGCGCCGTGGATTTTTTAAAGAAACACATTTGGACTACCCGAAAATAAAAGAGGGTAACGGTGCAATCATGGAAATTGGTTTTTTATTTAATATGCGATTTAGTTTCTGGCTGGTATTTGTGATCCTATTAATATTAATATTCTTTTCACCTTTATTTTCAACAGGAACTAATAATTTTTTCTTTTTCTTTCCATTAATGATGATTATTATCATAGCTATGATGATGCCAAATCTAGTACAAAACTTTAAACGATATACTATACTAAGAACAATGCCATTAAAAGGAATTAAAGTTGCGATATATCAAATAATTCCCAATGCGTTTTGTGTAATTCTTGTGTTTTATGGATGGATATGTCTATCTATGATTATGGGTTTGTTAGATAATGTCGAGATTATTATTATTCTATTTTGGATGGGCGGAATTATTCTATTTTGTTTAATTGCGTGTAATGAGATTGGATATTTTATATTTGCTAATGATGATGAGCTTGTAAACGAGAAAGAGTTAGGTGCAAATGCGCTTGGTGGATTGCTACTGGCTTTAATCTTTATTATCTTTACATTATTCATATATTCTATCGTTTCCATTATCATTAATTCTGCTTGGAAATTCGTAATAATTGGTCTTACGGATTTAGGCTTTGTCCTGGCATTAATATTTATTTTTGGACATGATTATGATATTTTTGGTAAAAAAAAGAAAAAAAGAGCACTCCGAATAACTACCGCAATTGTGTTCCTTATTATTATAAGAGCGGGTACCCAAGGTTATCCACTCTTTGAACTACTTCTAACGACAAATGACGTTCCTACTTCATGGGAGCTGAAAGTTGAAAATAATATGATTATCGAAGATGAGATTATTTGTTATGAAGATTATATCTATATAGTATCATCTGGTGACTTAACAATAAAAAATTCAACAATAATATTTGATTGTACTGGAAAATATTCTTTCGGTATATATCTTTCAAAAGAAGGAAAATTGAAAATAGTAAATAGTACAATTTCTTCACAAAATCCAAATTATGGATTTAAATGTAAATTATATGGCTCAGCAGATATAAATTATTCGATCTTTAAGAATCTTGGATATAGATATCAAAATTACATATATTGTTTAGGCATTGAAATTTATTCAAATAATGTAAAAATAAATAATTCATATATCTCAGATTCAATGGGAAATGGTATAACCTGTAATTGGGCATCGCCACAAATAATTAACACAACTATTTCGAAGTGCGATGATGATGGAATTGATTTATTTCATTCGTCAGCATATATGTACGAGTGTACTTTTGAACTCAACATGGGTGATGGGATATATTGTGAAAAATCAAATCCTATAATCAAAAATTGCACCATACAAGATAATAATGGTTATGGGATTCAAGTTGAAGAAGGAAAACCGATATTAGAGAATAATATGTTTAAAAATAATTTTAAAGGAAATATCAAAAATTAAATTGTTTATTTTGAGTTTTAAAATAATATATATTTTTACTATGAAATAAAGATAATTTCCTAGTTCTGTACCTGTAGCTTTCGTAGGGTTCTACGAGATAAAAAATTTTAAATAATATTCTTATATAAGCCAAAACCCTAACAATACTAAATTATTTCAAAGTGGGAATAATTTTGGATAATAATACGAAAATAAATGAAATGAACATAACAGATGAATTTTTCATGGTTGGAGCAGATTATCCGGGAAATGTAGTAGCCAAGCACCTCCAGCAGGTGGGTGATGGCGGGGTAGTGCTGGTTGCCAACCAAAATGGTCAAGTAAGTGGCTTTGTAACCCAGAGAGAGATCGTGGATTCATTTGCTGCTGGCGGCAAACCGCAAGACATCCTTGCATCACAGATCATGAACACCGATTTCATGGAGGTAATCGGTGAAGAGACCTTGGGCACCATTCTTCCGCTGATATCTGAACGGTATCCCAATAACGAAAGCGCCCGCAACGCCATCAAGATCTGCGAGGAAAAAAGAACATTATTTTGAAATAGCTTACCTAGAAATGTTTATTGTTCTTCCGTCTTTTAAAGATCACGCTCTTTTTTTTTCTTCCATCTAACGATCGCACACAGGACTACCACCAAAATAATTGCAGATGTTACTATAAGATACGAGTTGTTTGTCCAAACCTGCTCGCCTTCATCGTGATGATATTGTTCACCTTTCACCAAAGAATCTGCAATTTCGAAAGCCTGTAAAAATTTTCCCGCTGCATTCGTGAAATGATCCTTATCTACTTCTTTAAGACCCTCTTGATAGATTTTCTTAGACTCTTTCAAACCCGAGTCTGTTTCGCCAACCACAGCTACGGCTTCGTTAATTTTATACCACGCGGCAGTTTTCATGATCTCCAAGATTCCGTTGTTTATTCCAACCAGTGAACCTCGAGAATCACTTACCGAAGCTTCATCCAAGGCGGCTATCTGGTTCACTACATTCTTCAGGTTCGCCAGAGTTTGTAAATAATCTATCGCCCACATTTTTTGAACCGATTCTATTACATCATCGTTCATTCCTTTTAATTGAGATAGGTTAAGTATAATTTGTTCCATTTTAAATGCATGGCATTGTAACATATTATCGGAATATGTTAATAAATCGATGATGTTCGAGTTATTTCCCTTATCGAGTAATTTGTAACCAATACTTTCGATCTCATCATTTTCCGTAATAATTACATTTTCTATCTTCTTCAAAATAGTTGGTAAGGTCCCATGACCATAATTCTCCAGCAGTTCGAGGGTAATTTCCCAAGCCTCGCCACTCTTAAACGGTTCATAGATATCTCTGGCACACACATGTACAGGTGCATACACCGAACAACATGGAATCCCGGAGAACCAGAGACTGCTCATGAGCTCGGGTGCATTTAGTTGGTGCCTGAATATAT
>CBFDAW010000454.1:0-3564 GCA_965602865.1 uncultured Thermoplasmata archaeon | reverse complement strand
CCAGCTCTAACAGGTTATCAAGTAATTTGGATGAAATCACCACTTCCTGCGCACCAGCCACAAAGAGGTCGTAAATGCTTTCGGAATCATTCACCCCGGCATCTAACCAAACCTCGCAAAAATCTGTGAGTGCTTTGATTAGTTTGATTTGTGGATTACCCTCTATTAATGCATTTAGGTCCATCAGATAAATCGTATTATAATGCTCTGTTATTAACTCAATTAGGTCCAAAGCATCAGGCACTTCTTCATCGATCGTCAGGGTCTCATACGAATCCCCATGCGCAATTACTATAGTTCGATTCAAAATAGAAATTGCGGGAATTTCGAAAAATGTCATATCATATCCAGCCTGGAGATTTGAGTAATAAGATTCACCTAAACCCTTAATAAAAGATAAAAGTACCGAATCAAATTAAAGCTAATTAAAAATCGAATTGGGAAATTTGACTTAGTCACCAACCCTAAAGACCTAGTCCGGTATGGGGGATTTTTATTGTTTCTTCAATTTCTTATCTTCCAAGGGGCCTAAAACTATTACGTCTTTTACTGATTTGACCTTTTTAAACGGCAGCACAATTCTGCCTTGACGGTCGGTCCTATACTCTGCGGGGTCAATACCTTCGCCCGGTCTTAATAAAAGGTGTTTAATATCTCCATTCGAAGTATTAATGACGATGTTGTCAACATCCCCTAACAGTTTGCCATCATTGCTCATGACAACCTTACCTTGAAATTCGGTTGCGAATATCTTCATCTTCTCACACTCATCAGAGTTCTGAATCTCTATCTGTAATATCCTAAACCTATATCATCTTTTTGTCTCTTATTCATAACGCCTTGAATTTCTTTACCTATTTGTTCATAATAGTTAATAGTAGCCTCATCCAGTGATGGTTTAATAGTTGCCAAGGCGGCATTGAAATGTTTATCTGTCACGATTTTTGCATTAATATTTTCTCGTAATGCCAGTATCCCGGCTTCACGGCAGACGCCCTCTATATCCGCGCCTGAGTAACCTTCCGTATGCTTGGTTAGGTCCTTTAGCGAGACATTTTTCAGGGGCATGTTCTTTGTATGAACTTTAAAGATTTTAAAGCGCTCTTCCTCATTAGGTGCCGGAGTTTGAATAAGTCTATCAAATCTACCGGTTCGTAATAAGCCAGGATCGATCATGTCTGGCCGATTGGTCGCACCAATTACCACCACGCCTTCCAACGGTTCCAGACCATCAATGGAGGTTAGCATTTGATTGACTACGCGTTCGATTACATGCGAATCTGTTCCGAACCCGCGCCTTGGTGCGATGGCATCAAGTTCGTCAAGAAATACTATGGATGGAGAGGTTTGCTTGGCTTTTTTAAATATCTCTCGCACCGCTTTTTCGGATTCGCCAACCCATTTTGAAAGCACCTCGGGACCCTTGATGCTTATGAAATTTGTCTTTGATTCATTTGCGATTGCTTTCGCCAATAATGTCTTACCAGTTCCTGGAGGACCGAAAAGTAATATGCCGGTTGGAGGTTTAATTCCCAAACGCTTGAATGCATCCGGGTATTTCAACGGCCACTCGATGGTCTCTTTTAATTTCTGTTTTACTTTATCAAGTCCACCAATATCTTCCCAGGAAACCAACGGAACTTCCACTAGAACCTCGCGTAACGCAGAAGGCTCGATCTCTTTTTTTGCTTCTTTAAAATCTTCGACCGTTACTGTCATTTTACTCAGAATTTCTGCAGGTATTGGTTTTTCCAAATCGATCTCTGGTAGATATCTCCGTAGTGATTTCATAGCTGCTTCTCGAGTCAAAGCGGCTAGGTCAGCACCTACGAATCCGTAGGTAATTTCTGCAAAATAATCAATATCAAAATCTTTAGCTAACGGCATGCCACGGGTATGAATTTGAAGAATTTCTTTGCGTCCTTGCCTATCTGAAACACCAATTTCTATTTCACGGTCGAACCTGCCGGGTCTACGCAGTGCTGGGTCGATATCATCAACTCGGTTCGTGGCGCCGATTACTATTAACTTGCCCCGCCAGCCAATACCATCCATAAGTGTCAACATCTGGGCAACCACTCGGCGCTCCACCTCGCCATGTACATCACCGCGCTTTGGTGCAATCGAATCGAGTTCATCAATGAAAATGATTGCCGGAGGATTTTTCTCAGCCTCATCAAATTTATTACGCAGGTTTTCTTCACTTTGGCCGTAGAACTTGTTCATGATCTCCGGGCCTTGAATGGATATGAAATTCGCACCAGATTCATTTGCCACCGCCTTTGCTATTAGCGTCTTACCGGTACCCGGAGGACCATGTAAGAGTACGCCCTTGGGTGGGTCGATTCCAAGACGGTCAAATAGTTCGGGGTGTTTCAACGGGAGCTCGATCATCTCTCGAA
Source organism: uncultured Thermoplasmata archaeon (assembly GCA_965602865.1). Lineage (GTDB taxonomy): Archaea > Thermoplasmatota > Penumbrarchaeia > JAEHCK01 > JAEHCK01 > CBFDAW01. The sequence goes on along the minus strand of CBFDAW010000454.1, from coordinate 1,162 downwards.
TTCGTTGGATTTCATCTTTAAGTCCACCAACATCTTCATAAGTAACTTGTGTAGCGATCTCCAGCTCTTCCATTGGCTCGTCACGGACGGTGATTATGGTCTCTAAACTGATTTGAACAATGCCTTTGGGAATACTATTTACCACACCAAAAGGTAAAGCACCACCCATTAATGCGATCCCAGGGACTATGATCGTATCACCTTTGTGCACCGGGCGCTTTAATAGACCGCGCTTGATGAAGCTCTCAATACCATGTCCAAATTGAACCTTATGGCTCTCATCAGATAATATCGGAGCTAAAATTACCTTTTGAGCCTGTTTAACGGATGCCTTGCGCACCTCCACCTTCTCGCCAATGGAGATATTAGCGTTTTTTCTCACCATACCGTCAATTCGAATTAAATTTTTATCGTCATCCTCTGGTCGTGAGCGCCAGACCACCGCAGCAGTTGACCTACCTCCATTTAGTTCAATTACATCACCAGGTGATAGTTTCAATGAACGACGAACACTATTATTGATCCTAGCCTTTCCATGGCCAACATCCGCCTGTAACGCTTCGGCTACTTTTAGAACAATCGAGTCATTTTTTGGATCGGCGTCGGTCATATTTATTTCACCATTAAATCCTAATTAATACCTTTGTTTATAAAAATTTTATGCATACTATCAACATATAAAATTGTAATTCATATTTTATTTTGTCAAAATTCGGTGAAGAATCGAAAAACAATTAATAGTATAGCAGATTATTCAAATATTGCTCCACAGTGTGGACATTTCTTCGTTGATACCGAAATTATCTCACCACAATTACCACATGCACCCAATTCTTTACCTACTTGAGAAAATGTGGCACCACATTTTGGACATGATTTACTATCTACAGGGATGTATTCTCCACAAGAGCCGCATTTAACTGCTTCATATTTCCTCTTCTTTTGTTTTTTTCTACGAACCCTGATAACTTCACGTTTATTTTTTGCAGGCGGCTGGGGTTTTGGTTGTTTAACAGGCAATCCACGCTTACCCATGTCCGATGTTTGGGTTGTAGCTAATGCACCTACACGGGGTTTACCAGTAGCGACAGTTGGTGCTTGTGCTTTCGAACCCGAATGTGAGCGGGGTGTATACTTCTGGTCTGATTCCGGTACGGAGGGT
>CBFDAW010000453.1:0-3572 GCA_965602865.1 uncultured Thermoplasmata archaeon | reverse complement strand
CCAGAGATTTTATTTACCAATCCTAGTCGATTAAATAGATTTAAATGATTGTGAGCTGTTTGTTTTGACACATTTGCCTGGATATAAATAACTCTAGTTTTTAATAAAGTATTTCGATACTTGATTATTACTTCCCAAACTCGTTGCATTTCATCGGTTACGATTTTTTTACAATTTATCTTATGGTAAATTTTTCTTAGATCTGTTAGTGGTATTCTACTATCTGGCATTATTTCTTTTAAATAATAATATAGATCCTCAGCCATTTTAACCTTATTAAAACCCTTTTTACCCCAACGAAGTATTAATAATCCATTCTCATCGATATCTACATTTTGAATATTATTTACATTAAATCCATATGGAATTCGGAATAATTCTTTCTTATTTGTATCTTCATCTGTCCAGATTACAAGGTCCTTTATACACCTGAATTTATTCTCTTTCAATTCAGTATGGTTTTCTAATTTATTTATTCTTTTTTCCAGGTTTGTTATTTCAGCTTTACATATTTCTAATTCATATTTAATTTCGTTTAACTTCTTATTTCCTAATTCAGTTGTATTGGTATCATTAGATTCCATTTTTGATCACATCTTTGAGAGGTTATTAGCAGTTGCAAATCAATATAATATATTATTATTAATTCTCATAAAAAATTATAAATATAGATACATCCGTAACTATATAAAATTATTCAAAAACTAAAGAATCATAGCTACATTTGTAGCTATTAACTTTTATCGGGTGCAAAAATGAACGAAGAACATAAGCGAGCAAGGTATTCTGGCAATAGTATTATAATAGGAATTGATCAAGAATTACTTAAAACCTTAGAATGGCAAGAGAACGATGAATTGAAATTCGAACTTATGGGGAATGGCATTTGTGTTTCACCAGCACTCGGTGATGAGTTTGAGATCACGCGGAAGCTGCGTAATATGGGAAGTGGATTGATTCTTAGTGTACCCAAGGATGTATTTTTCTTTATGAAATGGAAACCAGTATCTAAAAATCATCAGCCAACGAATTTAAAACTTCAACCTGTTGGTAATAAGACATTACTAATTATGAAAGAATAATAGAATATAATAATAAATAGAAAAGAAAAAAATGATCTAACCAGTGGGGCACTCGGCTCAACACCTCGACCCCACTGGTGATCACTTGGAAGTGATCGAGATGTATAACGATTTAACTGCAAATAAAACTATCGCACATAAAGGAAAAAAGAAAATGATCACAGTGGTTAAGGGTGAGAAAGAATTCAAACGCTGGCGTGAGTTTCTTATCGGTGAAAAATTTAGTACATCGACACGATATCGATACACGAGATCCATCGCGGACATGATCAACTTTCTCAATAAACAACCTCAGAATATTAAACAGAATGATATTGATAGATATAAGGTGGAGCTGGCTAAGCAGTATTCTCGTAACAGTATGACACCGCCTATTGCTGCGATCAACAGTTTTTTCACTAACATCATGAAGAAGCCAAATCTACGTCTGAAAGCTCCCAAAAAGAAGATTGTAAACAAAGTTCCTCTAACATATACTGAGGTAATGCGATTATTCGATATCGCAAAAGATAACCCAATGGATTATGCAATGATAACCACATTATATTATTCGCAGCTCAGAGCCAGTGAAATATGTAATCTTAATCTATCTGATATTGATTTTAGAAAAGGTAAGATAATGGTATATGATGCCAAGAATGACAAGGATGATATTATAAATTTACATCCATTTGCGATCAAAGCAATCAAAGAATATCTACCATATAGATTACATCCAAAGGATGGTACTGACCCTCTTTTTGTATCAAGTTATAAACGACGGATCAGCAGGGGTATTCCCTGGAAACGAGTAAAGTATTATACTAAACTGGCTAGCATTCAAAAACGTGTATATACACATTTATTTCGAATATCCAGTATCACACATATGGCGGAAGGTGGGGCAACAGCATTGGAGATCCAGAAACAAAGTAGACACAATGATCTAAAGACCCTTATGGGTTATGTCCAGATTACGGATAAACACGCACAGGATATTTATTTAAAAACAATGAGATCACCAGATGATATTGAGCCAGGAGATGATATACCTCCATCTAAACACAATGACCATGTTCCCTCAAATGAACGATCAACAATTAATGAATCGCCTTCAACATTAAGTAATTCTGATAATAGCCAGAAGGACCTTTTAACTATTGAGCAACGGAAGATGTTGCTTATGGATAAGCTTCTGTTAGGCGAAATAAGCGAGAATACATATTCTAAGCTTCTACAACAAATAGAAGCACTGGCTAAGAATAGCGATCATGAGTCAGATATGTACCGATAATTTTTGAAAAAGTGAAACAGAAGATTTTTAGAGAAGAACAGAAGATTCGGTTCTGTTTCGTGCACTGGCGTATATATTTATAATTTTAAGAAAAAGAGAAGGCGGCTAGGTGAAGGTTGTAAGCCTCCTTCTGTTTCTCCCGGTCTGTTACCATCCCGGGATAGGCAACATTTGACTTAGCGCTTTATCGATCGGCTTGGCATTTACTGCGCGCCGAATTCTTAGCTTGCTCCGGTGAGGTTGGCCGTTTCATCAAATCCCGTTCCGACGTCCGGGGCAATCCCCATCATTCCATAAGGAACGGGCTGTGTCGTTTCTGCTCCAGAGCCTAGGCTCTCACCTACCCGATTTGAATCGGGTCACAACTATTATGGAGGGAGGACTTTCCTCAGCTGCCAATATATTTTCAACATTGGTTACCGTCAGTTGCCCACCTTCTCCTAGCCAAAATTAGATTGCATTTCAAATATATTAATTATTTCTATTTTAAATAGGTGTGAATCTTTCACTCTTTCGGTGCGGGGTACGGGTGGAAATTGGAGAAATTGGCGGTTTGTTTACTTTTATCATAGATCAACTTTCCATCTTTGGTATGCAGTGTACTTATAACATTTTGGATATACTCCTGGTTTTCGTACACATGACCAAGATATTCCGGTTTATCTGAGATACTGCTAAGCTTCCATAGGTTATCACTGAATAATCCCGCATCAGAGATAAAGAGTGCGATTCCGTCATTAACTCTAACTTCAACAATAACGGGTATCGGTCCTGGTTGGTCCTCCGAATCCATGATCGTATTATCATTTAGGTCCAACGCGCTGTTTACGGTCCCGGGGTACTCACTGGATTTTCCGAGGATCTCGTAGTTAGCGGCGGAGATCTCCAAACCGCGAGGTGAATGGACAATAATGTTGAATGCAATAGGGCCATTGTTAACCATCATCGGAATGAACGAGTAGTTATAATCATATCCTTTATCCAGGATCGTATAGTTGCTATATTTGATCCCGAACTTCGAAGAAAGGGTATTGACATTAGTATTATCCGCCGCAACGACCAGCTTACCGCCGGATTTGACAAAAAAGTACAATGCCGCTGCTTCAGCTTCGGTAAAGGGTTCGTCCGTTCCTACGATGATATATAATGAGTCCGAAGTATTATCCATAGATTTAATCAAGGTTGTTCCCGGTTCAGTTAAAACGGTAACGTCATAC
>CBFDAW010000452.1:0-3579 GCA_965602865.1 uncultured Thermoplasmata archaeon | reverse complement strand
AGTTGCTTTGGAACGAGCTTCAATAACTTGTGTAAGAGTTTCTTTTTCAAAATTAGCATAGCCTTTAACCGTATTTACAAGATTTGGAATTAAATCCAATCTCCTTTGATAAACACTTTCAACATTTGACCATTGCTTAGTAACGTTTTCGTTTAATGAAACCATCCTATTGTAATTTCTTTTAAAGGAGGAAAAAATTAATAATGCTATTAATATAATAACAATCAGAATAATCCATGATTTTTTCATAACTAGAATATTTTATATTATTGAACATGACATTATAAGCTGCAAAAATATACCAATTTGATCGTGAAATGATAGTTTATTACGAATTATTTTTTGGCATGATTATAGTAAAACTGAATTTGGACTGTTTTACGGACATTTAAAAGAGCTTTTAATCAAATAAATAATATTATTATGAAATTCTTTATCCAGAGTGCTTAAGCCGGTGATTGCGTCAATGTATTTTAAACCTTTAGAATTTATTTTATATTTTTGCAATAGCCGCTCGACATGAACTTGTGGTATGTCTACACAGATATACAAACCATTCAATTTTTTCTCGTTTAATAGAAATTGCAATAATACGATATTGGTTTTAAGTACATGTCTACAGCTGACACTAATAAGTAATTTACCGTGATCTTTAAGTTTATCGAACTCGTTCCTTACAATAACCATTAATTCCTCAATCTCCAAAATCGTAACCTCCAAGAGGTTATAGTTAATAAAAGCGAGATTGTTATTTTGATTATACTCTTAATATCATAATAATATCAATTTATATAAAACCGCCGTAACCTCAAAATTCAGATAATATATAGAATATAAGAATTTTGACGTATCTCCTGGGGTAAAGGCAGGGCACCTTCGATAGCACGCCGTTTTTAAACTGTGGTTTTATTTTTTCGTGCCAGGTTAAGTTATGCGCCATGCCTGGGAAAAGGTTTGTCATTCTGCGTGACCGCAACACCGGTCAATAGAGTCAGGGACTTTTTATTGATAATTAGTCAAGAGAAGGGGTTGGAATTCAATATTCAACATATATTATTTACTGAATTCCAAGCTACAACAAAAATAAGAAATAATCATTAAAGTATCTTATTTTTGTGCTGGAGTCCCGGCTGAATTACCAATACCTAGTCTGGAGTTTACGGACTCTCGACTTGACTCTCGACTCCGGACTTGTTGATCTTTATTTTATATATCCATGGGTTAACATTATCCGGTAAAATTATTTGCAAATCGCGATATTTATAACCATTACCGTAGATTTTCAACAACGAATGATCACTTAGGGTTACATATTCTGATAATTTACCGGATTGAAGATTTAATTCAAAATAAAAATACTTAAAAAAATATTCATATATGTTCGTTTTTTATAATTATGAATATCTTCATATATTTGCCATACGGAACTTCCAATATTTTTATGAAATTTCCAATATATACTTTTCGTAATTCAACATAAATTTTTTATATATAATAATTCATTGTCGTATAACTCTAAAAGGAGGTGGGGAATATGTACGATGACTATTCTTATGATGCGAGGGAAGATTATGATTATCCGCCGCCGGCGCGAAAGGCGGGACCGCAAAGACCGCCGCCGGATGACTATCCGCCAGAGCGCGAACGCTCGCCACCGCAACGAAGCGCCGTTGGTGGCAGCCGTAGACCACCGCAAAGAGCCAAATATAAACCGCCGGCGGGACCTAACCACATCCCGACGATAATCTCGATCTGTGTGATACTCGGGATTCTATTAATGTTCATAGGTATCGCGTTATTGACAATTGCAACTCCGACCACACCGCCGCCTGAAAGACCGGAAAATTATTCTAGTAATGAGGAGTATGCCAAGGATCTAAACGAATGGCAAAATGATTATTATAATTCTCAACGGAGCTCAGAAATGATAAAACAAATCGGCATCGTAATTCATGACCTGGGGGCTATGCTGGCTGGGATCGCGCTGCTGGGCGGCGGGTTAATGTTGAATTATCTTGATATGAAGCTCAGAACTACCTTGATTATCTCCGGGATTGTCCTGATTGTAATAATGTTCATAATCCCATTCAGTTGGAGCTTTATTACCACCCCTAGTTACTCGAGTTACTAATAATATTGATTATTAGCTAGTGAAATGAAATTATTATTTTTAATTGGTAATAAATGATTTGGATTAAATTTATAAATATGATAATATATTAATTAGCTAGTTTCAACATGCGGATGGAATAGTGATGGATGCCTTAGAATTTACTCGAGAATCCGTGGCAAAACAACTCGTTGAAAAACATGAAAAAGCCCTCGAAGTTACGCGCGAGGAATTTGAAAGATATTTCGCACTTGAAAGTGAATTAGATAAATCTGCCGAGAGTTATAAAAAAGAGCGTGACAAGCTCAATGAAAAAGTGCAAAACCTAAAAGATCAACGACATAACTATTATTCCGAGTCGAAAGAGCTTCGGTCAGAGTTCATGACTAACCTGGATAAAAAGAAATCTATGAGCAATATACCCCTGGAGGTGCTGATCTTAACCAAACATATTGACCAGCTCGAATGGGAGATTCAAACCGAAGCTGTAAATTTAGATGAAGAAAAAAAATTAGTGAAACAAATCCAGGATAATATTGATAAATTGCATAATTATGCCAATATGTACCAGGAGCAAGAGGAAGTTAGCAAGGCGGTGAAAATTCTTACATCCAAATTACGCCGTAAGCTGCGCTCGGCAGGGCAGGTACACCAGAAGATGCTGTCGGCGGTTAGCAAATCCGATGACCACCATAAGAAGTTTGTTGATGCCGTAATAAAACTCCGCGATGCGCGTGCAAAACGGGTCGGTTTCCAGCGTGAGGTGGAGAAACATACGAATGCGATCAAGCACTGGCAAAAAGAGGCGGGCGTAACTAAGAAGATCACGAAAACAGAAAGTACCTCCAAACCTAATCAAGCATTAGCATCCGGGAAGGCGAAAAATAATGGTTAGCAATACCGAGCTCGAACGGAAGATCAACGAGATCAAAGGAAAACTTGAAACTGAATGGCAGACACTTGACAGTGTTTACAATAAAATTAAAAAGAAATATGATGAGATCGAGGAGTATAGGACCCGTCGTGATGAGCTTAATCAATTGGTAAAAACCTTGATCTCCGAGGCAAAAGAAAAACAAAAAGAACGTGATATTCTTCAGGAATCGATAAAACCCAAGCGCGAAGTATTTAAAAACCTACGGCTTAATATTAAAGAATATGCAAAACAGATTTCCGAGCTAAAAGATGTTCGTGACGGAAAACATCGAGAAGCAAAAGGTAGTCTGGAGGGTTTAAAGGATAATGTTAAAGGTTCGATTACTACACTGTTATCCTTGGATTTATCATTAAAAGATGAGATTACATTATTCAACATGATATTCTCGACAAAGCAGCGGTATGAAGCAAAGACATTGGCAGAGGATACACATAAACAGATACAGGATATATACCAAGCCTTGAAAGAATCCGAGCGCCAGATACAAGACGGCGAGGTGCAAATCGCTAAAATTGTTCAAGATTCGCAAATC
>CBFDAW010000451.1:0-3590 GCA_965602865.1 uncultured Thermoplasmata archaeon | reverse complement strand
ATACTTCTACCTCGGGTTACATTATTGTTATGCGCTTTTCTATAAACATAAGCAGCAGTTTCCACAACATCTTTGGGTAATCCCAAATTATATGCTTGCTTTTTTATTTCCATTAATGCACGGGCAATATTATATTCACGAGTCGTTGAGGTTTTGCTTATTTTATGCAATTTCCTTAGCCGGTAAAATTTAGTACGGTTTTGTCTGGATAATGTTCTTCCATTTGAATCACGGTCATCCCAGCTTATCTCAGTACTTAATCCTTTGTCATGCCGTGTGAATGTCATAGGCGCACCTGTGCGTTCTTTTTTATTTTTCTCCTCAAAATCGAATGCATTCCAATCCGCACCGGCGTCAATTTTATTATCTTCGATTACCAACCCGCACATCTCACACACCAGTTCACCGCGCTCATAATCTTCGGTTAGATGTGAGCCACCACATTCTGGACACTTGGTCAAACTCTCAATATTTCCCGATTCGGTTCCCATTAAAATCACACTCCCCTTCTTTTTTCTTTTTTTCATAAAAAATACTATGGGATAAAATTGTTATAAAAAGATTGGAACGTTTTTGTAACTATTATAAAAATGTTGTGGAACAAAATTGTAACAATGATTTGGTAAAGTCACTATTCCCGGGCAACTTCGTGGACTATTAATAATAAGATAATTATTCCAATTACGATAAATAAAATCAATAAATCCCATTTAATTTCTGTTTTTTGACTGCCAGAGTCCTTGAAACTAATGGTCGTTATTGTAATAGATTGGAAATTATCTTGAGGATTTTCATGGACGATCAAGAATTCGAAGTCATTAATTTTGAATATTGATGAATTGGTGAGATTCTCGTACATCAATTGGTACCAATTTACTTTAATATCCACATCTGAGACCCAAAGACCACTTTGGTTGGCAACTAAAAAAAAGTAATCGGAATTATACACTGATTTATCTTCTAACGGAAATTCCCATTGCTCTGGAGCACCCCATTTAAATGCGGAACCGTTTTGGGAGATTTGAATATACCGTTTTCCCTCAGAAATAAAGTATAATGCAAAATCCTGTCCTTGAACGTATTTTAACTGAGGATTTTGATTATCGGTAAGATTATTATTAATGAGCCAAGGCGAAAGCCATGTGATAGCATCTTTTGATTCTGATAGCCAAATGGTAGAATAACTATTATTTACAACCTTTTCAAATGCAATTAAATAATGATCCTTTAGATTTGTGGAAATCGTAGGATTATGTAATTGTGTGGAAGAATTATTATTTGTGAAAAGGATGATTGAAGTGGTATTTGCTAATTTAGGTATTTCTGAGGTATTATCTGTTTCTACTGAAGCAGTTGATTCAAAATAGGTATGATAAATAATAATAATAACACAAAAGAGAATAAAAATAGAAAAAAGGATAATTCGTAGATTTCCGGTAATAGGGTGACCGAAGATTATACGACGCCTATTAAATTTTCTCTCATTCTTCATTAGTAAGTGAATACTCCGCCAAATGTAAATAAATTTTGGTGCTACTTAGATTACCAAATTGTGTGTCATTAACCCATCCGCTTCGATATTACTTTTAGGTTCTTTTTTGCATTAACATAGTCTGGGTTAATATTCAAAGCTTTTTCGTAGCATTGAATTGCTTTTTTAATTTTACCTTGATTAAAATATACATTACCCATGTTATTCCAAGCAGTAGTAAATAATGGATAGATACGTAAAGCCTTATCAAAACATCTCAGGGCTGCCTTAAATTCCTTTTCTTTTCGATATTTATTTCCCTTTTTAATAATCCTGGATAAATAAAAGAATTTCAGGTCATGATACAGGAATAGAATAAAGCTGGTAGCAACTACATATATCCCAATGGCACCCACTACATTGTCATACTCACCAAAGTGCACCGTCCAAATGAAAAATTTAAATCCTTCATGGAATGACATGATCAAATAAATCGCCACGCCGATCAACCACACACTAAAGAATCCGCCAGTTCTAGCTAGAATCAGTGACCCGAAAACACATAAAAAACCTCCAATTACTATGAAAGGCATCGAACTAGCCCCAAGTACATCTTGATATACCAGGATCCCCGCGGCCCAGGATAGTGGGATCGCTAACAATATTAATGCACCGATCAGAAATATACCTGCACCGAATTTTTCGTGTAATAAGATATATCTTCGGTCCTTCCAGAATACAAAAATACCGGTTATTAATAAAATAACCATAGTGATAAAAACTATCATTGAATATGCCGGAAAGATTATGATCCAGGTGAGTTTACCATAATAATATACCCAGAAAATCCAGTACCAGAGAGCATAGATACCAAATAGGATCAGACTAACAATTATTAATCCTTCTTTTGAGGCAAATTCAAAATCTTTTCTTTTATTCCGTCTTGGGGTGAACTCTTGCTGCGTGGTAGGGTCCGTCATGGTCACATCACAAAATCGTCTACGATAAAAAAATCTTAATAATTTACTAATTCATTAAGTAGCATTTATTAAATATAAATCTTTCCCCCTAAGTTCCATTATTTCTTTACTGGTTAAATTGTCATTTCGCAATTATTATAATAGATAATGTGTTATATACTTTATATTAAAAAAAACAATTTGCATATATTTCCTAATCTCCCAGGTCGATTCTAAAAATATATAAATACAATAAAATCATACAATATTGATTCTAATGAAAGCATTTATAAATGCTTGTAAGCTCCTGAGTAAAGAGAAAAAAAATACAATCCTTTTTATAGTTACTGATGACCGGGAGCTAATCAATGCGGTGAAAAAAGATATCCCTAATATTGATCTAATCGTTGCCACTAATAAGCAACCGATCCAGGATGACCTGATGGAAAAAGGGATTAAGGTTAAGAATATAAAAGAAACTCCATTAAGTAGCCTCAATATCTTGGAGCAGGTACAAAATCTGCTGATTGGTATTTGCATAGAGGGCCTGATTTCCATTGAAGATCGAGTGTTATGTTTGATCTATACCGATGTTGAAGCTTTAATTAGCTTTAATGTCTCCAATGTGGCGATTATGCACCTAAAAGAAGAGATCGGGAACCGCGTAGATATGAAGGTCCTGGAAACCATCTTAAATTTAGCTCTTGAAATTGCTCGAGAAGGTAGAGAAGGGCGCAATGTTGGTGCATTATTCGTTTTGGGCGATTCAGAAAATGTTTTAAAATATTCACGGCCGTTAATCCTGAACCCATTTAAAGGTCATTCCGAGGATACACGGAATATTTTGAATAAAGAAAACTGGGAGACTATTAAAGAACTTGCGCAGTTAGATGGAGCATTCTTGATTAATAATGATGGCATTGCCATTGCTACAGGTAGGTATATCGGAGTAAGTTGGGACATCTATCTCCAAGGTGGTCTTGGTGGTCGCCATTTAGCTGCTGCATCTATTAGCAAAACAACAAAAGCCATCGCAATTTCGGTATCTGCCTCGGGAATAATTAGGATTTTTAAGGATGGGCGAGAGATCTTTAAGGTCAGCACTGTTTGACCTGAGTTTATAAGATAATTGAAAAGTGAAATGACTGGCTATTGAAGAT